>JAFZXD010000023.1 GCA_017616955.1 Eubacterium sp.
CAGGTGTAAGATACTTGTACACTGCTACTGCAATACCAACAATAAGTGTAATAACACCAACTATAATGCATACCGATATAAGGGCTGTCTTAGCATTCTCTACTGCGTCATCTTTTACATAAATATCGTTTCTCATATCAAGAAACCCCCTTTCATAATGTGTACCAAAGTGATGTCATTATAGCACATCCGACTCATACATTCAACATCAATCAACCACAACCTGAGTGTCTTCGTCCACTGCATCTTTGATAATACTCTCGATTATCTCCTTGGAATTCTTGGTAGCTTTTGACTTAAGTTCTTCCAAGTCAGCATTCTGTTCAACATCCGCCTCAGCGTTCTTTATAGCCTCTACTCCATCCTTTTTGGTGTCCCAATTAAAGAGGGCATGTTTCTCATCATAGAAATTCACAGAGTTCGGATCAACATCTATAGATTGAATCTCGGTATCGGGAAGTTTTACAACTACAGTATTGCCTACCACATTCACCTTGACCTCACTCACATCTATACCGGCTCTTACTTCCGCGGTATAAGACATGTTGTATGACTTCTGAGTAATAAAAGGAATATCACCTTCCTTATAGTATATGATGCCATTATATGTCATTTCAGCCGCTGTCAGGTCACTTACTTCCTCTATCTTGGAAGAAATAAATGCTGATGTTATCTCCGGCTTCTTCTCTTTCTTATTGAACAGCTTGTAACCGATGTACAGTCCAAGCCCGGACAACGCGAAAGCAAAAAGCAGCACACCTATTATAAGGAGAAATGTCTTCTTCATGTTTTTTCTCTTGCGACGTTCTTCTCTCAACATTTCCTGATATTCTCTTCTACTCATCATAACCTCCTGCTACAGTTTTTTAAGCTTTGCGAGAGTCGCAAACATTTTCTTCTCGCCGACACTGTCAAAGTTTACGGTTATCTCGTAATCATTTCCACCCTTTATCATCTCGGTAACAACACCCTTGCCGAACTTAATATGACGAACAGTGTCTCCAACCGTATAATCTATCGAATCAATTCCGGAAGCAGCCGAAGCCGAACCTACAGAAGACCCTGTTGATGCTGCCTTTGCAGCATAAGGTCTTCCAACCGTTGAAGAACCCGACGAGAATCTGCTCACGGTACGACCACCTACACCCGATGTTCCCGTAGTCATACGAATAGGTGACGGTGAAATGCTCTCCACATAAGAAGAACTTCTTCTCTTCATCCCTGATATCTCAAGATACTCTTCCGGTATCTCCTCTATAAATCTCGACTGCATCGGATAAGAACGTTCTCCATTGATCATTCTGCATGTTGTACTGCTGAGATAGAGTTCTTCTTTAGCCCTTGTTATACCAACATAGCAAAGACGCCTCTCTTCTTCAACCGCATCAGGATCTCCGGAATCCATAGCCATACCACTTGGGAAAAGTCTCTCCTCCATACCGACTATAAATACAACAGGGAATTCAAGTCCTTTGGCACTGTGAAGAGTCATCAGCGTAACTCTGTCGTCAATTTCTTCATCCACATCCGTATCGGCAACAAGTGATATCTCCTCCAGGAGTTCGATAAGAGTAGGTTCTTCCGCCTCCTGCATATACGAAGCAATCTTATTACGAAGTTCATCTATATTTTCAAGTCTCGATCTGGCTTCATCCGTACTTTCCATTTCAAGCTCAAGTTTGTAACCGGTCTTCTCAAGAATACCGTCAAACAGATCAACCAACTCTCCCGATTCAACGTATGATCTCAGCTCTTCCATAAGAGACATGAATTCTTTTACTTTATCTTTTGATCTGCCAAGCATCTCGATATGATCATCGTCCAGGCAGAACTCATACATTGATAAACCGGATTCAAAACTCATGTTTTTAATCTTCGTAATGGTTGTATCACCTATACCTCTTCTCGGAACATTTATAATTCTCGAAAATGATATATCATCTGAAAGATTGGCTAGCGTCTTAAGATATGCAACCAGATCACGAATCTCACGGCGATTATAGAATCCTGTACCACCCACGAGCTTGTAAGGGACATTTGCATATATCAGCTTTTCTTCCAGCGCACGTGACTGGGCATTGGTTCGATAAAGCACTGCCATATTGTTATAGCTTACACCTCGGAGATTCTCCTGCATTATATTGTTAACGGTTCCGAGAGCTTCCTCATACTCATTCTCATAAACTGTATAATGGATTCTGGAACCAACTGTATTCTCTGTCCAGAGAGTTTTTGATTTACGACCAACGTTGTTGGCTATGACGGCATTTGCCGCATTCAGAACCGTAGACGTACATCTGTAGTTCTGCTCAAGCTTAACAACCTTCGCATCGGAATACTGTTTCTCAAAATCAAGGATATTGTAAATGTCTGCACCACGGAACTTGTAGATTGACTGATCGTCGTCACCTACAACGCATAGATTGCGCCATTTATCGGCAAGCATCTTAACCAGCATGAACTGTGAATGGTTGGTATCCTGGTACTCATCCACCATGATATATTTGAATCTATTCTGGTACATTTCCAGAACGTCTTTTTCTTTTTCAAAAAGCTGTATCGTTTTAAATATGAGGTCATCAAAATCAAGAGCGTTATTCTTCTTCATTCTGACCTGATATTCTCTGTAGATACGAGCCATCTGCTGTTCTCTGAAATTTGCCCCCGCATTCAGATCAAGATCTTCCGGAAGCAGACAATCTTCCTTTGCCTTTGAAATCTTTGCCAGACACATTTTCTCAGGAAACTTTTTATTATCGATACCAAGACTCTTCAGAACTTCCTTCATAACAGTCTTCTGGTCATCGGTATCATAGATTGTAAAATTGTTATCCCCGCCGATTCTGTCATAAAACCTTCTCAGAATTCTTACACACATTGAGTGAAATGTACTGACCCATATACTTTCAGCCCCGGGTCCGACTTCATTCTCAACTCTTTCACGCATCTCATTTGCAGCCTTGTTTGTAAATGTTATGGCGAGTATATTGTAAGGATTTACTCCCATCTCATCTATAAGATATGCGATTCTGTGTACCAGCACACGGGTCTTTCCGCTTCCCGCACCGGCAAGTATAAGAAGAGGCCCCTCGGTATGCGAGCAGGCCTCCCATTGTTTATCATTAAGTCCAAGCATTACTCAGCTGATGTCATTCCCATCTTAGCTTTAAGAGCTGCGAGCTCATCCTGAACGGCTGCATCAGGAGAAGCATCATACTTAGAAGTCAGGCTGTCCACTTCTGTAGAAGCTGTAGTAGCATTGAGCTCAGTTTCTGCAGCTGCAACATCAAGCATAGCATCGGCTTTGTCTTCCATTCTCTGGAATGCCGCAAAGCTTGATGAAGAATCAACCTTAGAGGTCATCTTATTGATATCCTGCTGAGCCTTTGCAAGTCTTATCTTAGCCTTGATGGCATCCTTACGTGACTCAAGGTCAGCTATATCATTAACAAGCTTGTCATGCATCTGACGCATCTTCATAGCATTTGCGGAAGATACATCATATAACTGCTGAAGAGTTGCCTGCTTAGCAACAAGCTTAGCTTTTTCGGAAAGAAATCTTGTAGCATCAGCATCATTTCCGGCTACAACAGCCTTCTCTGCATACTGCTGCATACGAGCTATCTCAGCATTACATTCATCAAGGTTACGCTTAGCCTTAGCTTCGTCAGCCATAACCTCTGCTGTTTCATTTTTAACTTTTGCAAGATCACTGTTCAGATTGCGCAGTGTCTGATCGATCATCTTTTCAGGATCCTCAGCCTTATCAAGCAGTGCGTTGATATTTGATGACATGATATCCTTGAATCTTGATAAAATACCCACTTCATTATCCTCCCTGTTATATTATTTTCAATTCATTATAGCTTTAAACTACGCTCATAATTATACCCCAACGGAGTTTTATATTCAATTAAATCTTTGTATTTGAACTATAATGTCACCGTCCTGTACCTGTTCTTTTTCGGTAGTTATAGTAACAGCCTCTTTGAATATTTTTACGCCGTCATTCATCTTATCTTTATCACTCGAATAAAGAGTTGCGATAACATCTCCGGCCTTAACTTCATCACCTATTTTCTTCTTCAGATATACGCCGGCATACTGATCTATCTCATCATCAAGCTCCATTCTGCCAGCTCCTAGATGCATTGAAGCTCTTCCGGTGATATCCGCTCTTATAGCACTGATATATCCATCTTTCTCTGCTTTTACATCAGTTGACATAACATCCGAAGGGATTATATTTTCATAATCCATGGAGAGTTCATTTTCAATAAAGTCTGTTTCTCCACCCTGACCTTTGACAAACATAAGGAAACTCTTATAAGCATCACCGTTTGCAAGTACGTCTTTTACTATCTGCTTTGCAAATCTGATAAGTCTTTCCTTTGAATCTATACCATTCAGTTCAGGACGTCCTGACAGGATATACATTTCCGAGCATATAGTCAGAACAAGGTCGTACAGTCTTGAATTTACATTTACTCCTTTAAGGAAATCAACTGCCTCTTTAACTTCAAGAAGGTTTCCTACAGTATAACCAAGAGGTTCGTTCATATCCGATATAACGGCACTGCACTTTCTGCCTGCACCATTTCCGATATCTATCATAGTTTCAGCAAGCTGCTTTGCAGAATCCAGATCATTCATAAAAGCACCATTACCGCACTTAACATCCAGAACGATTGCATCAGCTCCCGAAGCCAGTTTCTTACTCATGATGCTGGATGCGATAAGAGGAATGCTGTCTACTGTTCCGGTTACATCTCTCAGCGCATAGAGAACCTTATCTGCCGGTGCCAGATTCTTCGTCTGAGCCGCATCAACAAATCCGGAAGCCTTGAGACATTCCATAAATTTCTCATCACTCAGATCGGAACTGAAGCCCGGAATAGCATCAAGCTTATCGATAGTTCCACCTGTGATACCAAGTCCTCTTCCACTCATCTTTCCAACAGGAACTCCGAGGGCAGCCATAACAGGTCCGACTATAAGAGATGTTTTGTCACCAACTCCACCAGTGGAATGTTTATCCAGAACAACACAGCCTATAGCACTCATGTCGAACATATCTCCACTGTGTGCCATAGCAAGAGCAAGATCTGTCGTCTCCCGCTTATCCATACCTTTGAGGCAGATAGCCATCAAAAGTGCCGATGTCTGATAATCAGGAATAGAACCATTTACAACACGGTCTATAAACCATTCTATCTCCTGTTTTGTCAGACTCTCTCCTTTTTTCTTCTTCTCAATAATCTCAATAATATTCATAAATCCTCCCGCTCATTTGTCATAATTATATGATTATGTTATAAAACTGCATTAAGTTCTTCAGTACCGGGAAGAACGAATCTTCCTTCTAGTATGATATCTGTCTCGCTTCCGTCAGGATTTACTGCGCATAGTCTGCCCAACTCGTTATACGGAATCGTAATATCTGTATGACAATTAAAATATGCTTTATCAGGTTCTATGTCTCGAAGAAGCGAATAGTCATTCTCTCTGCTTATAATCTCTTTTCCGTCCGGATTATAAACCGAATGATCTTCCATATGACTGTAGCATGTATCACCAAGCGCAAAATGCGGTCCGGTCTTCTCAACTATAAGAATCGGAAGTTTCTCAAGTATACCGAATTTCAGCGCCATACCGTAAGCATGTGTATTGGTTCCTATAGCGAATTCCCCTATAGGAAGAGTCTCATGATTAAATAGTATAGCTTCTTTTATGTATCTCTTTCCTGCCTCGGCATCATCAAAGTTACCGCAACTGTAGTCCTTTACTCTTCCATCTTCAAATGTAAATTCCAGATTATCAAAACTGTATCCGTTCAGATAGGATTTACTTACGTTCAGTACACCATTCGTTCCGCCAAGAACCGGTGATGTAAATATCTCTCCAAGCGGAATATTCACATCGGCTGTACAGTTCTCAAACTGTGTTTCCTTCTCAGGATTCTCTAACTTACGAAGCTTTACTGTAATATCAGTATGATTTCCGTTCATTCCAACAACATGAACGCAGTCGGCCTTATCGAGAACATCTATCATCGACTGCTGTATGCCCTTGTACTTCTCATTATCCAGGGTATTGATTATCATCGTCTCATGGAATATCTCTTCGAAATCCTCTCCTATTTCAGGAAGCGGAAATGCAATTATAGTGAAACTGTATGAATCACCCGGTATAAATTCATTTGATAGCTGTCCGAGCTTGTTGTACATGGATGTAAAAAGCTCATTCTGCTTATCAGTATAACTCTGAACAGATTCTTTTACTATCGGAGAAAACTGTTTTTCTCCAAATGTCTCAATAACCGCAGGACCTGCATAGGCTGTGGCTTGTTCATTAAACTCCTTATAAGCCTCTCGTGAAGCATTTACCCTTCTTTCTACAAAACGGCCATCCAGGAAGAATCTGTCATCAAGTCTGTGATCATATTCAAACTGCATATTTGGAGAACAGCTCTCGTAGCCCTGTTTAACAACTCCCTTTCTGACAAGTCTGCTGAATGCACATCTGCTGAGAATAGGCTCAAGTCCCATCTTCGCAAACCGTCCGATAGCAGCTCTTACTATCCTCTCCTGACCGATATGGTATCTGATATTCACAGATTTCTTGCCTGAGAAATCTATACCCATTACATCGAATCCACGTCTGAATCCTTCGGTATAAGTTGACGCCATTCTATCAATCTCATCATCACTGAGTCCTGCAAGATAAGACGAAAGAGCTTTCTCATTTTCTGATATATGATCACCATACATATAAAGATATCTGGGATCCGTAAGATCAGCTTTATCACATATGTATGATGCTACGCTGTCGTAATCCGGAACCAGAGTCTCCTTCATTCTGGCAAATGAATATTCTTCGATATAATCAAATGCAAAATAATATATAGCTTCTTCGACATTCTTAAGCGTCGGAAGCTCCTCGGAAGAAAACATTCCGTAAAGTTCAAGAAACAGTTCAAGCAGGTATATCACCGGCTTCATTTTCATATAATCCAGTTCACCATCGCACGCTGCCCCATATATTATGACAGGCAGAGCATGCAGCTCAGCATTAACAAACGAAAGTACCGGTCCATATATTTTCAGTTTATTTTCGGCATAATCAGGATTCGAATAAGATGTACTGTAATTATCCGGAAGAATATCCGAAAAGTTCGATGTATTGATTCTTCCCAGCTCATCTTCAGCTATATTATAGACACCCTTATTTCTTATCTCATCCGAATTCTTGATCACTTTCAGAATATATTCAGCTCCAACAGCAAAAAAATCCAGATAAAGTCCGTGCGCATTATCCGCAGCACGACACTCATCCGGAATATCATTTATTCTTGAAATTGCAAGTTCATATCTTTCTTTAAAGTCCATATTTACCATCCAACTCCGTATTAATGACATTATAATCAATAACTATTATAACATGTATATAGCAACAAGAAGTGCAGCATTAACAAGTACGACAGTAAAAGCCGCACGTTTTCCTAGCACGCCACCTTCTGTATCTTTAAACGCAAGAAAAGCGAAGATCAACGCCGTAATATCCGACACTAATCCCGCAAGCAGGACAGAGCCTACCGTATCGGGGGCATTTCCATGCATGATAAATGCGTAAACAACCGCAAAAAGAATACAAAGAAATGCTACTATTCCAAACACCAACGAGATGATGGCATCCTTAGCCATCACCTCATCGGAGAATTTATATTTTTTCATCTTATTTCGAGCCATATTACTTCGCCTCTAAAACACAACCTCTGATTTCTTCAAGGTTATTAATTCCTTTTTCTGCCATAAATTTCTCTATTCCTTCCACTACCTCAAGAGTAACGTTAGGATTAGCAAAGTTTGATGTTCCGACAGAAACCATGGTAGCTCCTGCCATGATAAACTCAAGCGCATCCTCGGCACAACTGATTCCGCCCATTCCTATGATCGGAACATCTACAGCCGAAGCGACCTGATAAACCATTCTTACAGCAACAGGTTTTACAGCAGGTCCGGACATTCCACCGGTCTTATTTGCAAGAGCAAATGTCCTTCTATTTATATCTATCTTCATTCCTGTAATCGTATTGATAAGAGATAAAGCATCAGTTCCACCGCTTACCGCAGCTCTTGCCATCTCAGCTATATCGGTTACATTTGGACTAAGCTTCATGATAACCGGCTGTTTAGCCTTTGCTTTAATCTCACGTGTTATATTCTCAAGAGCCTTCGGATCAACTCCAAATGCGATACCGCCCTCTTTGACATTCGGGCAGGAAACATTAATCTCCAGAAGATCTACTTCCGGACAGTCTCCGAGTCTCTCAACAACCTCAACGTAATCCTGAACAGAACGTCCGCATACGTTAACTATAACCTTTGTATCATAATCCTTAAGAAACTTAAGGTCTCTGTTGATAAATGTATCAATACCGGGATTCTGAAGTCCAATAGCATTCAGCATTCCACCGTATGTTTCAGCAACACGAGGGGTTTTATTGCCCTCCCATGGAACATTGGCAACACCTTTTGTAGTTACCGCGCCAAGCTTGGAAAGATCCACAAAATCAGCATACTCCATTCCGGAACCAAATGTACCTGAAGCAACTGTCACGGGGTTCTTCATCTCTACGCCGCAAATATTAACAGACAGATTCATCAAAGTTCCACCTCCTGAGCATCAAATACAGGTCCATCAACACAGATACGCTTGTTCTTAACCTTCGAATGATCATCTACATCACATGTACATGTAACACAGGCAAGACACGCACCAATTCCGCAAGCCATACGTTCTTCCAAAGATATATATGCTGGGATTCCGCATTTTTCCGAATAGCTCTTTACAGCTTTCAGCATAGGCTTTGGACCACATGAATACAGAGCATCTCCCTTAACGTTAAAATGCTCAGCGGCATCGATGACATTTCCCTTAATACCAACATTACCCGTATCACTGGAAATGTAAACCGTCGCAACCTTCTCGAATTCCTCAAGAAGGAATGTCTCATTTCTATATCCGAGAATAACGCTTATGTTCTCCTTTGAAACACCTCTCTTGCTGAATTCTTTTGCAAGTTCAAGCATAGGAGGAATTCCGATTCCACCACCAAGAAGAACCGGCTTTTCGGAGAATACTGTATATCCGTTACCAACAGGGCCAACCAGTC
>JAFZXD010000220.1 GCA_017616955.1 Eubacterium sp.
AAGACGAGCCTCTGTGTATCGCATAGCGGCTGCGCCGTCACCGTCCATGGAACCAAAATTTCCGTGGCCATCTACAAGTGGATATCTTGTATTCCATTCCTGAGCCAGCTTAACAAGTGCATCATAGATAGAACTATCACCATGTGGATGATATTTACCCATAGTATCACCGACGATACGGGCACATTTACGATGTGGCTTATCAGGACCGTTATTAAGTTCAATCATAGAATAGAGAATTCTTCTCTGAACAGGCTTAAGTCCGTCTCTTACATCAGGAAGTGCTCTTGATGCGATAACCGACATGGCGTAGTCTATATAGGAATTCTCCATTGTTTTTTTAAGATCAACCTCTTTTATGTCATCATGAGGTTTGTCGAAGATCTTATCGTCGTCCATATTTTACCCCTTTTTATATATCTAGGTTCTTTACGAATTTAGCATTTTCTTCTATAAACTTCTTACGTGGCTCTACGTTATCTCCCATGAGTACGTTGAATGTAAGATCGACTTCTGATTCGTCTTCTCCATCCATTGAAACCTTAAGAAGTACTCTCTTCTCCGGATCCATAGTTGTATCCCAAAGCTGATCTGCATCCATCTCTCCAAGTCCTTTGTAACGCTGAACTTTATTGTTCTGATCACGTCCAACTTCGTCGATTATTGATGAAAGTTCTTCATCACTATATGCATACCAGATTTTCTTATTCTTCTCCAACCTGTAAAGAGGTGGCTGAGCCAGATATACATGTCCCTGACGAATAAGGTCAGGCATGAATCTGTAGAAGAATGTAAGAAGAAGTGTTGCTATATGAGCACCATCTACGTCGGCATCCGTCATGATGATAATCTTGTCATAACGAAGCTTTTCTATATCAAAATTCTCATGTATTCCTGTACCGAAAGCAGTTATCATAGCCTGGATTTCTTTATTCTCCATAATATGATCAATACGTGCTTTCTCTACATTAAGAATCTTTCCTCTAAGAGGCAGTATAGCCTGAGTAGCTCTGTTACGAGCAGTTTTTGCGGAACCGCCGGCCGAATCTCCCTCGACTATATATATCTCACAATTCTTAGGATTCTTATCTGAACAATCCGCAAGCTTGCCCGGAAGTGACATTCCGTCTGAAAGATAACTCTTTCTTGAAGCATCTCTTGCTTTTCTTGCAGCTATTCTTGCTCTCTGTGCATTTACAGCTTTTTCGATTATAGACTTTGCAACAGATGGATTCTGCTCAAGGAATATAACAAGCTGTTCATTAAGAAGTGATTCAACTGCAGTACGTGCAGGTGCATTTCCAAGCTTCTGCTTAGTCTGACCTTCGAACTGAGGATCCTCTATCTTTATACTTATGATAGCTGTAAGTCCTTCTCTCAGATCATCACCGGATAGATTATCATCCTTCTCTTTAAGAAGTTTATTCGTTCTTGCGTAATCATTGAAAACTTTAGTCATGGCAGATCTGAAACCTGTCAGATGCATACCACCTTCAGGAGTAATGATGTTATTAACAAAGCTGTTAACCATCTCGTTGTAGGAATTATTGTGCTGAAGAGCTACTTCAACGTATATTCCTTCTCTTTCTCCCTCACAGTAAATGATCTTGTCATATATAGGAGTCTTATGTCTGTTCAGATACTGAACGAATTCCTTGATTCCACCTTCGTAATGGAATGTTTCAGTCTTAGGTTCCCAGTTATTTATCTTTTCTGCATAATCTTCATCACTCTCATCTTCTGCTTTAACCGGTTTTCTGAGGTCTGTAAGAATAATCTTAAGACCTTTTGTAAGAAATGCAGTCTCACGAAGTCTTATTCTGAGAGTGTCATAATCATATATTGTTTCATCGAATATAGTTCCGTCAGGTTTAAATGTAACCTTAGTTCCTGTTTTATCCGTATCTCCTATAACCTTGAGGTCATAACAGATATTTCCACGCTCATATCTCTGCTTAAAGACCTTTCCTTCACGGGAAACTTCAACTTCAAGCCAGTCTGAGAGGGCATTTACTACAGAAGAACCAACACCATGAAGTCCACCTGATACCTTATATCCTCCACCACCGAACTTTCCTCCGGCATGGAGAACGGTAAATACAACTTCAACCGCAGGACGTCCGGCCTTCTCCTGAATACCTACAGGAATACCACGTCCGTTATCTATTACGGTTATTGAATTGTCTTCGTTTATAAATACCTGTATCTCTGAACAATAACCTGCAAGTGCTTCATCAACAGAGTTATCAACTATCTCGTATACAAGGTGATGAAGACCTCTTACAGAAGTGCTACCTATATACATTCCCGGTCTTTTTCTTACCGCTTCAAGACCTTCAAGTATCTGAATCTGATCAGCACCATATTCATCTACATGCTGTTTTTCTTCTGACATAACGTCCTCCTAAACTATATTTCCTTCACTTATCTTGTAAACCTTATCAACTTCTACTCGTTTTTTTATAAAATCATCATAACCAGTACAAGTCACTATGGTTTGTATATCTTTTATACTTTCAAGCAGTGTTTCCCTTCTTTTTGAATCCAGTTCCGACATAACATCATCCAGCAAAAGAACCGGACTATCATTTATGATTTTCTTAACCAATTCAATCTCAGCAAGCTTAAGTGAAAGAGCTGCTGTTCTCTGTTGTCCCTGGGAACCATATATTCTTACATCATTCCCATTTATAAATATTCCGAAATCATCTCTCTGAGGTCCTGTCATGGTTACCGAATTTCGGATATCCAGCTGTCTTTTTTCTTTCAATACATCTTTAAATCTCTCCGAATCAACATTCGGTTCATATCTAAGTTCTATATTTTCCCTATCAGATGTGAGATTACTGTGGATATCTTTGATAATATCATTCATCATCATCAAAAAGTTGTCTCTTTCTTTAATGATTGAACGTCCCACATCTACAAGCTGATCATCCCAAGTATCAAGTATATCTACCATTTCAGGTTTATAAGATAACTGTTTAAGAATACTGTTTCTCTGATCAAGAATCTTATTGAACTTCAGAAGATTACTGTAATAGATTCTGCTTAGCTGGCAGATTTCCATATCCATGAATCTTCTTCTCTCTCCCGGACCGTTTTTAACCACAGAAAGATCTTCGGGAGAAAACATTATAATATTGATCAGTCCGAAAAGTTCAGTTGAACGTCTTATTGGAATCCCATCAATCGCAACCCCTTTGGGTTTTGACCTTCTGAGATGCATATCTATTCTGTGCCCAACTTCCCTCTTTTTCAGATTAACTCTGATATGACTGTCATCTTCATTAATCTTTATTATATCTTTATCTTTGGCATTCCTATGTGATTTGGTAGTAGCCGAAAGATATATGGCTTCCAGAATATTAGTCTTGCCCTGAGCATTATCCCCATAAAGTATGTTGATATGTTCACTGAATCTTATATCAAGACTCGCGTAATTTCTGAAATTTTTCAAAGCAAGTGAATCTATGTACATGAATTATCCTTCTTGCACTATTTTAAATGTATTTCCATCGTATTCTACCTCATCTCCCGG
>JAFZXD010000221.1 GCA_017616955.1 Eubacterium sp.
ACGGAGATGAACAATCGATCCATAATCGGAAAGAGTTCTTTTTCAGATGTACAGATTGAAAATGAGATCAACAGTATGCTTGATCTGTATGGTAACTTAGGACCGGGAATGATGGTTTCATATGACAGACTGGCATTTCGCGGTAAAGAAAATCCGGATTTTAGAGTGACATTCGATAAGAACATCAGATGGAGAAACACGGAGCTTGATTTGACGAAAGGAGGCTACGGAAATCCACTTCTGAGAAATGACGAAAGAATAATGGAAATCAAAATATCGGACGCAATGCCCATTGAGATAGCTAGGATTCTCAGTGAGCTCCAAATATATAAGACCTCGTATTCGAAATACGGGAATGGCTATATCCAATTGCTAGAGAATGAGAGACATAAGAAAGGAATTAAGAAGTATGCGTGATATTGTTTTAGGCACAATAATACAAAATGGAAGATTAACATTAGCAAGCTTTGCTGCAGCAACTTGCGTTTCACTTATATGTGGTTTAGTAATTGCTGGTGCTTATATGTATAAGCATACATACAGTCAGAGTTTTATAATCAGTCTGGTACTGCTGCCCTGTGTAGTACAGATGATCATAATGCTTGTAAACGGTAACATAGGAACAGGAGTTGCAGTAGCCGGAGCATTTGGACTTGTAAGGTTCAGGTCTGCTGCAGGAAGAGGACAGGAGATAACAAGTATCTTCCTGACCATGGCCACCGGACTTGCGACCGGTATGGGATACATTACCCTGGCTCTTATCTTTGCAATCTTTATTTCAATAATCGGACTTGTACTGAGACTTATGAACTTCGGTGGCAAGGACGAGGCTTCAAGAAATCTTAAAGTAACTATCCCTGAAGATCTTGATTTTGAAGGAAGATTCACAGAGATATTCGAGAAATATCTGGACAGAAGTCAGCTTGTTCAGGTGAAGAGCTGTAATATGGGTACTATGTTCAAGCTTGATTATGAGATCATAATCAAACCTGCAATGAGTGTAAAAGAATTTTTGGATGAAATAAGAGAAAAGAACGGAAATCTGGAAATATTACTTTCCAGAGCTGAGGGACATCCTGATGAGTTATAAGAAACATTTTAAGAACTTAATAATTCGAAAAGAAGCAACGGTTTTGTCTTGCTTATTGTCTGCAGCACTTCTTTTAACGGGATGTTCTGTAAATATGGCAGAGGCTACCGGCGGAAATGAATACTTTTCCGACCGTGACAGAAATGCCCTTATAGATGATAACAATGCTGTGGTAGTTGCATTTAACGGAGACAAAGCAGACATCGATTATCGAGGCATGGATGAAACGTTAGCAAGGGTATCGACGGATGAAAAAGGTAAGATATCATTAAATATCAACAAAGAAGGGACATTTATTCTAAAGGGACAAAGTCCTTATGCCGAGATTCTTGTAGATACAGATAATTCAGCAAAGGTTGAACTTGTTTTGGATTCAGTTGATCTTACCGACAAAGACGGAGCAGTTTTATTTGTAAAGAAGGCAGATAAAACATTTATCAATTGCGCTGTCAACAGTGTAAATAAATTCGCTGATACAGGTGATGATTATACCGATGAAACAGGCGCCAATGCGGTTATATACAGTAGAGATGATGTTGTAATCCATGGCAGCGGAAAACTTGAAGTGACCGGTAATTATAAGTATGGAATCGTAGGTGAAAATGACATAAAGATTCTTAGCTGTGATCTTTCGGTTAAAGCGAAAAAGACAGCTATTACAGCAAACGATTCCCTCAGAATATCTGAAGGAAAGCTTACACTGGAATCGGGAACTGACGGACTTCATGTTGATGACGGATTCTTTTATGAGGAGAATTCTAACATCACTGTAAGTTGTGAAGATGATGCTGTTCATGCTACAACTGATCTAACCATAGGTGGTGGAGAACTAAATATAACAGGGTGCCGAGAAGGACTTGAAGGGCATAACATTTTAATTAACGGTGGAGATATAATGATAAACGCCATCGATGACACTATAAATGCTTATGGAGAAGGAGATGAACCCCCTTGCCTCACAGTCAAAGACGGAAACCTTACTCTGGTATCAGAGGGAGACTGTCTGGATTCAAATGGCGCAGTTATTATTGATGGAGGTAATCTGATCCTTTCCAGTAGTGCAATGGATGATGATGGTACCATAGATGCTGTGGGAGGCCTTATTCTGAACGGGGGTACTCTTGTGGCAATGGGAAAATCTAAGGGGTCAGAGGTTGTAAGTGACAGTTCGAGACAAAATTTTATATATGCTGATACGGAACAGGTTATTCCTGCGGAATCAAAACTCAGAATAACCGATGGCAGTTCCAATGAGTTACTGTCTATAAATGCGATCAAAGATTACTCATCAGTGTTCTTCACAACCGGTGGATTAAAGAAAGGCACATACCATGTAATCATGGGTGAAAATGATGTGACAACAGATTTAAAATAACATAGACATTATCCTCTTCGGCGTGGATCTTAGGGAACCGGCAACCCTTGGGTCCGCGCTTTTTCGTTTGGAAAATGAACGGGTTTTTGTGTTGATTTTTAGTATTATACAAGTTAGAATAAAATCAGATGCACGGGATATCTGTGACGAATGAAAGGGGTATGATTATGGGGATGGATGAGGTAAGAAATGGTCTTACTGAATTGATAGGTGAAGTGATGCCCGAACTGAATAACATAGATTACAGTAAGGATATCGTGTCGGAATATGGTGTCAATTCGATTTCAATCATAAGGCTTATAGTTGCTGCTGAGAAAAGGTTTGATATATCATTTACGGATTATGAGCTCGCGTTGGCAGAGTATCTGACTTTTGACGATCTGACATCGGTTATTGCTGCTAAACTGAATTAGAATAAAAGGGGGATTGCGTATGGCTAGTGGAAAGAAAAGACTACCGGTAACCAGGAATCCGATCATTACTTCATGGCAGTGGCATGCTACGCTGTTCTCTATTCTGTCTGAAGATGAAAATGCAAAGAAGTGGATATACAGCAATTATATTCAGCTGAGATGTTACAATATAGAAGAGATATTTACGGGAGATGATATGCTCTTTACGGATATTATGCCGGGAAGCAGTTCTCTTATCGAATGTCCTTACCTTATAGCGTCACTTATGACGAAAGAACAGATATCGAGCTATTGCGGAGATATTATAGACTTCATAATCAAGACTATCGATCTGGGTGGATATGTATATGTGGTTATTGATGAGGCGAAGATTCTAAGTCATATTGATGTCGGATATAAGTTCCCTCATGAGTTATTTATCTACGGTTATGATATAGAAGGCGAAGGATTCTATGTCGGTGACTTTACATTTAAAGATAAGTATGCTCATAACAAGCTTTCCTTTGATGATGTCAGAAAAGGATATGAAGTCATTTCCGCCGCTGAAGATCATATGTTTAAAGATGATTACAAAGGAACCAGAGGACTTTATGTTCTGTTTAAGAATACAAATGCAGTCTACTATGATGTAGATACAACCCTTATCCGTGATACGCTTCGTGAGTATCTGAATTCTCAGGATACAAAGAATCACTTCCGCATGATGAGAAACCGTTTTAATGATACAACATTCGGAGTAGAAGTATACGACCGGGTATATGACAGGGTAATGAAACAGTTATCTAAGGAAGAGAAGGATTACGATATCAGAGCACTTCATGTAATGTACGATCACAAGGTACTCATGTATGAGAGACTTAAGTATCTTATGGTACATGAATATCTGAATTATGATGAAGAGATTCTCACTACTTATGAGGAAGTTGTAAAGAATATCCTTGCAGCAAGAAATCTTTTGATAAAGATTTCCGTTAATGAAAATATGGAAGATTCTCAGAGATTTAAGAAGTATTTTACCACTGCGAAAGAAAAAGAAGTGGCAGTGCTTCTGGATGTTCTTTCGAGACTTGATCAGAGAGCCAAATAGATATTTGACCCGGAGTTAAAGCTCCGGGTCTGTTTTTGAAATGAGGTTAGTGTACTATAACCGTATTTGTACATATCTAATAAAGATTAGGATTTATAAGGCTTTTATTTGTTCACAAGTGACACATTTTATGTTATTATTTTGGATAGCATTTTGCGCCTGTTTTTTGTGTGCTTTGATTGAAAGTTTTAAAGTGAGGAAAAATAGACGTGGCAGGTTCAAAGGTCTTGAACCCTATAAAAAGAATAATTTAGGAGGAATCACGAAAATGGCAAGATTCAAAAAGACCATGGATGGTAATGAAGCTGCAGCTCATGCATCGTATATATTTACCGATTGTGCAGCTATCTATCCTATCACTCCTTCATCACCTATGGCTGAACATACTGATGAATGGGCAACAGCCGGAAGAAAGAATATCTTCGGCAACACAGTTAAAATTCTTGAGATGGAATCTGAGGCAGGTGCAGCCGGAACAGTACACGGATCACTTGTTGCAGGTGCTATGACATCTACTTACACAGCTTCACAGGGACTTCTTCTTATGATCCCTAACCTTTATAAGGTAGCAGGTGAAAGACTTCCGGGCGTTTTCAATGTATCTGCTCGTTGCGTAGCTTCACATGCTCTTAATATCTTTGGTGATCACTCAGACGTTTACGCTTGTCGTCAGACAGGTTGTGCAATGCTTTGTGAGTCATCTGTACAGGAAGTTATGGACCTTACACCGGTTGCTTACATGGCAGCTCTTGAAGGAAGACTTCCATTCATCAACTTCTTTGATGGATTCCGTACATCACACGAGATTCAGAAGATTGATTGTTGGTCAAACGAAGATTTCGAAGATATCTTCCCTTATGATTCATTAGATAAATTCAGAGCTGAGGCTCTTAATCCAAATCATCCATGCGAGAAGGGATCTGCTCAGAACCCTGACGTATTCTTCCAGACAAGAGAAGCATGCAATCCTGCATACAATGATATGCCAGCTATCGTTGAGAAGTACATGGATAAGATCAATGCTAAGATCGGTACAGATTACAAGCTCTTCAACTACTATGGAGCTCCTGATGCAGAGAAAGTTATCGTTGCTATGGGTTCTGTATGTGATACTATCGAAGAGACTATCGATTACCTTACAGCTAAGGGCGAGAAGGTCGGTGTTGTAAAAGTTCGTCTTTACAGACCTTTCGTTAATGATAAATTCATCGCAGCTATTCCTAAGACAGCTAAGCAGCTCATCGTTCTTGACAGAACAAAAGAGCCTGGTTCAATCGCTGAGCCACTTGCTCTTGATGTTATGGCAGCTGTACGTGGAACAGAGTTCAAGGATACTCCTATCACAAGAGGTCGTTACGGACTTGGTTCTAAGGATACAACTCCTGCAGAGATCGTTGCTGCATTCCATAATACAGAGAAAGAAGAGTTCACACTCAGCATCTTCGATGATGTAACAAACCTTTCACTTGATTCAGGTGAGGCACTTGTTACAACACCTGAAGGAACAGTTTGCTGTAAGTTCTGGGGACTTGGAGCTGACGGTACTGTTGGTGCTAACAAGAACTCTATCAAGATTATCGGTGATAATACAGATAAGTATGTTCAGGCTTACTTTGATTATGATTCAAAGAAGTCAGGTGGTATCACAATGTCACACCTTAGATTCGGTGATAAGCCAATCAAGTCAACATACCTCATCCATAAGGCTAACTTCGTAGCTTGCCACAACGCAGCTTACGTTAAGAAGTATCACATGGTTGAAGAGCTTGTTGATGGTGGTACATTCCTTCTTAACTGCCCATGGTCAGGAGAAGAACTTGATAAGCACCTTCCTGGACAGGTTAAGAAATACATCGCTGACCACAATATCAACTTCTACACAATCGATGGTGTTAAGCTTGGTATCGAGTCAGGTATGGGACCTACACGTATCAACACAATCCTTCAGTCAGCATTCTTCAAGCTCACAGGTATCATTCCTGAGGCAGAAGCTATCGAGCATATGAAGGCAGCTGCTAAGAAGTCATACGGTATGAAGGGTGACGATATCGTTCAGATGAACTGGAAGGCTATCGACCTTGGTGCTAACGCAGTAGTTAAGGTTGACGTTCCTGATTCATGGAAGAACGGTGTTGATGAAGGTCTTGATTATCCTGCAGCTACACATGGTACAAAGGAACAGCAGGATTTCGTAAACGACGTTCAGATCAAGGTTTCAGCTCAGGAAGGAAATACAATTCCTGTATCTGTAGTTGCAAGATATATGGATGGTTCTACACCATCTGGTACAGCTGCATACGAGAAGAGAGGTGTTTCCGTTTCTGTTCCTGTATGGAATGCTGATGAGTGTATCGAGTGTGGACTTTGTGCATATGTATGTCCTCATGCTGCTATCAGAACTATCGCTCTTACAGAGGACGAAGTTGCTGCAGCTCCAGAAGGATTTGTAGCAAAGGATCTCACAGGTATGCCAGGATACAAGTTCAACGTAGCTATATCTACTATGGACTGTCTTGGATGTGGATCATGTACAAATGTTTGTGCTAAGAAGGCTATCGAGATGAAGCCTCTTGATGACGCACTTAAGGCTCAGCAGAATCTGTTTGATTATGCTATCTCA
>JAFZXD010000222.1 GCA_017616955.1 Eubacterium sp.
CTCATCTTATCGATGTTCTCCAGAAGCTCGACAAGTTCGGCTTTCTTCATGCTGTTAACTCCCCTAATTCCCTTGTCTTCAGCCAAAGCTTTAAGCTCGGCAACCTTCATTTTAGTATAATCCATGAAATACCTCACTTTTATTTTAGTTGCAAATTTAGCTTCAATGTTTTATTCTTATCATTACCCGCATGTGAGACATGCTTAATTACTTAATTATAACCGGAGTTTAACAATGGAAAATCAAAATCTGATGTTATACAAGTTAATAATTCTATACATGCTTGACAGAACAGACGAGTATACTATAACAAATGCTCAGATAACTGATTTCATTCTGGACAGAGGGTATACAAGTCTTTTTAATATACATGAATCGATAAGCGAACTTATCGATAAAGAATTCATTTCCGTTACTACCATAAGAAACACTCAGCACTACCAGATAACAAACCTGGGTGAAGAGGCCCTTCTATACTTCGAGAACAGAATCTCGAATACGATCAAACAGGAAATCCGTGATTATTTCAAAAAAGAAAGAATCAATCTCAAAAACGAATCAGAGATCATCGCCGACTATACTCTTAATGAAAGTAACGAGTATACAGTTGAATGCGCCATCAAAGAGCGCCGTGAGACTCTGATCAATATCAAAATGACAGTTCCCACAAAAGATCTTGCAAGAAGTATCTGTGATAACTGGAGAACCAGGAGTACCGATGTTTATCAGACTCTTGTAAATGAACTTTGGACTAAGAACTAACCGAAGTATTATTCGGTTACTCCAAGTCCCATCTGTTCACTCATACATTTCAAAAGTTCTTCTCTTCCCTGCTTTGAAAGGGAAGAAAATGTATATATATTCTCACTGCTTTTCATACCAAGAGTTTCTCTTATAAGCTTCTTCTGCTTATCTATCTGACTTCTCTTAATCTTATCAAGCTTAGTAGCAACAACAAATGTGTTGAGACCACTTTTGCTTATCCAGTCATACATAAGAACATCGTCCTTCGAAGGAGCATGTCTTATATCAACCAAAAGAATTACCATAGTCAGATTAGCTCTGTTGTTAAGGTACTTTTCTATCATTTTGCCCCATCTGGCCCTTTCGGTATCAGAGGCTTTTGCATATCCATATCCGGGAAGATCCACAAGAAAAAATTCATTGTTTACATTATAGAAATTAATCGTAACTGTCTTGCCGGGACTTGAAGAAGTCCTGGCAAGATTTTTACGACATAAAAGCGAATTAATTAAAGATGATTTGCCCACGTTAGAACGGCCGGCAAATGCGACCTCAGGCATATCATATATAGGAAATTTAGATGTAGGCCCACATACACATGCGAGCTCAGCTGATTTAATCTTCATATAAATTATTCTTTTTATATACTATTCGAAATGTTCAATTACAGGTGCCTTACCTTCCGCAACAGTTTCCTTGGTAATGATACATTTCTTGATCGTATCATCTGAAGGAATCTCATACATAACATCCGTCATAGCACTCTCAAGGATAGCTCTGAGTCCTCTTGCTCCGGTAGCTCTCTCAGTAGCTTCTCTGGCAACTTCTCTAAGTGCATCCTCTTCGAATTCAAGCTCGACGTTATCCATTTCAAAAAGCTTTTTGTACTGCTTAACTATAGCAGACTTCGGTTCTGTAAGAATACTTACAAGTGTTTCCTCATCAAGCTGATCAAGTGTTACAACTACAGGAACACGACCCACAAATTCAGGGATTATTCCAAACTTAACCAGATCCTGAGGCTGAACCTGTCTGAGAAGTTCAGAATCAACTATACCTGCTTCTCCGACGATATCAGCATTAAATCCGATAGACTTCTTACCGATACGAT
Organism: Eubacterium sp.; assembly: GCA_017616955.1. Taxonomy (GTDB): domain Bacteria; phylum Bacillota; class Clostridia; order Lachnospirales; family Lachnospiraceae; genus Eubacterium_Q. Next base: position 1,856 of record JAFZXD010000222.1, read on the forward strand.
TCTCTATAACTTTATCAAGTCCGTCAAAAGCACCACCACAGATAAAGAGTATATTAGAGGTATCAATCTCGATAAACTCCTGCTGAGGATGCTTTCTTCCACCCTGTGGTGGAACACTTGCTATAGTTCCTTCTACAATTTTAAGCAGAGCCTGCTGAACACCCTCACCTGAAACGTCTCTTGTTATAGAAACATTTTCAGATTTCTTGGATATCTTATCGATCTCATCGATGTAGATGATACCCTTCTCGGCTCTTTCTATATCATAGTCAGCTGCCTGGATAAGTTTAAGAAGAATATTCTCAACATCCTCACCGACATAACCGGCCTCGGTAAGTGTTGTAGCATCTGCTATGGCAAATGGCACGTTGAGCATCTTTGCAAGTGTCTGTGCCAGATATGTTTTACCTGAACCCGTAGGTCCAACAAGCAGAATATTACTCTTCTGAAGCTCTACATCAAAGCTTTTTCCGGCAAGTACTCTCTTATAATGATTATAAACTGCTACAGCAAGAGCTTTCTTGGCTATATCCTGACCTATAACATATTCATCCAGAAATGTTTTTATTTCTTTTGGCTTAGGAAGATTGAATTCACCATCCCCCATATCCATATTCATTAATTCTTCGTCAATGATCTCTTTGCAAAGTGAAACACAGTCCTCGCAGATATAAACACCCGGACCTGCGATAAGTTTTCTTACCTGATCCTGTGTTTTACCGCAGAAAGAACATTTGACTACTCTTTCCTCGTCATTCCGACCAGCCATATTCTCTCCTCATTAAGCTCTGTTTTCAACTACGCTGTCGATCAGGCCATATTCCATAGCCTGAGCTGCTGTCATCCAGTTATTTCTTTCACAATCAGCGTAAACGGTATCATAGTCTTTTCCACAATTGTCAGCCATGATAGATATAAGATTCTTCTTAATTCTAAGCATATGCTCTACTTCGATCTCCATATCTGTAGCCTGACCCTGTGTGCCTCCTAAAGGCTGATGTATCATAATCTCTGAATTAGGAAGAGCGAATCTCTTACCCTTGGCACCTCCCGAAAGGAGAAATGCACCCATAGATGCTGCCATTCCGACACAGATAGTAGACACATCACACTTAATGTAGTTCATTGTATCATAAATAGCCATACCGGCGGTTACAGAACCACCGGGACTGTTTATGTAAAGATTTATGTCTTTGTTTGAATCCTCAGACTCAAGGAAAAGAAGCTGTGCAACAACAAGACTTGCTGTAACATCATTTACCTCATCACCGAGGAAGATGATTCTTTCCTTAAGAAGTCTGGAATATATATCGTAGGCTCTCTCGCCTCTGTTAGTAGTTTCAATGACTGTAGGTACCAATGCCATGGTATAACCTCCCGATTTAAGCAATTAGTTTGAATTAAACTTCCTTTGCCTGCTCAGCGATGTACTTAACAGATTTCTGCATCTTGATATCCTGACGAAGGTTCTCAAGCTGATCACCTGACATGATTCCCTTGATCTTCTCGATGTCCATCTGGTACTGCTTAGCAAGTTTCTCCATCTCTTCGTTTACTTCATCATCAGATACTTCGAACTTCTGACCCTCAGCAACAGCCTCGATAACAAGACTCTTCTTGATTCTTCTCTCAGCCTCAGGACGAACCTGCTCAAGCATATCGTCTCTTGTCTGAGCTGTCATGTTAAGGTACTGCTCAAGATTAAGTCCCTGATACATAAGCTGCTGACCAAACTCGTCAACCATCTTCTGCTGCTGGAACTTGATCATAGCTTCAGGAAGTTCCATAGATGAAAGCTCAACAAGCTTATCTATAGCCTTATCTTCCTTCTCTCTCTGAGCATACTCAGCTTTTCTCTCTTCAAGAGTCTTTCTTACGTCTGCCTTAAACTCATCTACTGTCTCAAAATCAGTTGTATCTGAAACATACTCGTCATCAAGTGTAGGAAGAACTGTCTCCTTAAGTGCTACAAGATCACACTTAAATACAGCATCCTTACCTGCAAGATCTTCTGCCTGATACTTCTCAGGGACTGTTACATTTACATCAAAGCTCTCGCCAACGCTGTGTCCAACGATCTGATCTTCGAATCCAGGAATGAATGAACCTGAACCAAGTACGAGTGGATACTTCTCACCCTTTCCGCCTTCGAATGCAACACCGTCAACGAATCCCTCGAAGTTGATAGTAGCTTCATCATCTAACTTAGCAGGTCTGTCTGTAACTTCGTTCTTTGTTGAGTTCTCCTTAAGCTTTCTCTGGATTTCCTTCTCAACATCCTCGTCAGTTACATCCTTCTCTACCTTCTCGATCTCGATCTTGCTGAGATCACCAAGCTCTACAGGTGGCTTAACTGCTACAGTTGCCTTATAGATGAAGTCTTTACCCTTCTCTACCTGCTTAACTGCTATCTCAGGATTTGAAACTATATCAAGATCACAGTCCTTGATTTCCTCAAAGTATGTCTTATTAATAAGATCATTTGCTGCATCTTCATAAAAAACTGCAGGACCATATGTCTTCTCTATGAAAGCCATAGGAACTCTTCCCTTACGGAAGCCGTCGAACTGGAACTTATTCTTGTTCTTGTTGTATGCTTCTACGCATGCATTCTTAAACTCCTCTGCAGCTACAGTAATTGTAAGCTCTGCCATATTTCCTTCAAGTTTTTCGTAAGATAAACTCATAATTTATTTTCCTCCTTAAGTCTTTACGACTGTTTTTTCACAATAACCATGTGATTATAACATAGTGTGCCAAGAAAACGCAACACTTGAATTATCACATAATTTTATAAACATTTTATTGTATTTTTATCTATTATTCAAGTACAGACATAAGACCTGCAACAAGTTTCACAGAATGTTCGATGGCTTTCTTCTGGAATGAAGGGTAATCCATATCGGCACTGTCATCAGCCTTATCGGATATAGATCTTATGATAAGATAAGGAATATTGTAAAGCCATGCTGTATGAGCTATAGCAGCACCTTCCATCTCGGTGCACATTCCGCTAAATGTATTAACAAGGTCGTCCTTAACATCCTTTCTGGATATAAACTGATCTCCGGATATAACTCTGCCTTCGAATACCTTGATATCCGGATTGACCTTTTCGCAAACCTCTTTAGCAGCTTTTCTGAGTTTATCATCAGCCTTGTAGATGCTTATATCCTGATCAGGAACGACACCTCTCTCATATCCGAGTCCCGTAACATCCATATCATGTTCAAGAGCATCGGTTGCAAGAACTATATCTCCTATATCTATATCAGCATCAAGGCTTCCGGCTATTCCGGTATTGATTATCGCTCTTACTTTAAATGAATCAGCAAGTATTGATGAAGCAACTGCTGCATTTACTTTACCGATACCGGATCTGACCAGCACAACCTCATGTCCTTCAAGGTTACCCGACCAGAACTCCATACCGGCAACAGTTTTAACTGTTACCGAACTTGCGTCCATAAGTGCCTTAAGGTCGTTGACCTCTTTATCCATAGCTCCAATTATTCCTATCATATCTTCCTCCGGTCATTATATATCTGTATCATCGTTATTCTGTCTCTTGTTATTGCCCGCCTTAACCGCAAAAAGGATAAGCCCCACAGCTGCTATCACTCCGGCTAAAAGCAGAACATCGGATAAATCCTTTTCCTTGTTCTTATCCTTGCTTGTATTTGCTACAAGCTCTACTTCAGAAGGATTATCCATCTTAAGGCTTGGGTTATCGAGTTTATCATCTACATCTTCTTCAAGGGAATCGGCAAATTTCTTATCAGTGACAACTTCCACCCCCGACGTTTTCTTAACGCCTTCGTTCTCACCTTCTTTCGTCGAAGTGCTCTCCTCGGTTTTATCCTCCTCGGAAGTCTTTTCTTCTCCCTCAGAGTTCCCCTCGGAATCCTCAGTAGTCTCGCCTTCATTATTATTTTTGTATTTCTGAACTTCCGGATCATCATCAAACTTTCCGTTCAAATAATCCTGGTAAGCCATCTCAGCTCCAGCTCTTGTGGGAGGATATCCGTGAGCCGAAAGCCAAGCCTTCGCGGCTTCCTTCTCATCTTCGGTATATCCGTAATCATCCTCCGCATACACCGTATCACACACACTAAAGCACATGAAGCATATTATTATAGTTAATAGTATCTTTAAGACTTTCATCCTTTACACCATTTCGCCTATATAATAAAAACCTTTGGCTTCTTTCAGATTGACATTTACAAACTTACCTATCAAAGAACTTTCTCCCGGGAAATGTACCAAAAGATTGTTATCCATTCTTCCTGTTACATAACCGTCCATATGGTCATTTACAGTTTCAACGAGAACTTCTTTAGTCTGCCCTTCAAATCTGGCACTCACTTCACCGGATACTTCTCTGACGACTTCAAGCACCCTCCCGAATCTCTCATTTACCAGGTCTTCCGGAAGCTGTTCCATCTTCGCAGCAGGAGTTCCTGTTCTTACAGAGTAGATAAATGTAAATGCCTGATCGTATCTTGCATATCTTATAACATCAATCGTATCCTGAATATCTTCTTCCGTCTCTCCCGGAAATCCAACCATAATATCGGTTGTAAGAGATACATCAGGAAGCTTATCTCTGATCCTGTCTACAAGTGCAATATAATCATCCTTTGTATATCTTCTGTTCATCTCACGAAGCACACGAGTTGAACCTGCCTGTACAGGAAGATGAATATGACGGGCGATCTTCGGATTTTTGACTATAACATCCAGAAGCTTATCAGACAGATCCTTTGGATGGCTTGTCATAAATCTTACTCTCTTAATTCCGTCTATCTTGCAGACATCATCAAGCAGTTCAGGGAATCCGTAATCAGGATTAGCTGCGATGATATCGCTTTCGCCCAGGAAGTTAACTCCGTATGAATTAACATTCTGTCCAAGAAGCATTATCTCGACATAACCCTGCTCGGCAAGACATTTCACCTCACTCAGAACATCCTCAGGAGTCCTGCTTCTTTCTCTTCCTCTTACATAAGGAACGATACAATATGTACAGAAGTTATTACATCCATACATGATATTTACTCCTGATTTGAAAGCAAACTTTCTTTTCTCAGGAAGACTTTCAACATTATTCTCCGGTGCCGCAAGAACTTCAACAACCTGACTCTCTTCTCCGGAAAGTCTTCTGTACAGAAGCTCAGCCAGCTTATAGAAGTTAAATGTACCAAATACGAGATCTACGAATCTGTAGCTTTCCTTAATATGCTGAACTATCTCAGGCTGCTGCATCATACATCCGCATATACCTATAAGCATATCTTTTGAAGATTCTTTTTTCTTCTTGAGTGCACCAAGGTGTCCGTACAGTTTCTGATTGGCATTTTCTCTGACGGTACAAGTGTTATATATAACAAAATCCGCTTCTGCTTCCGATGCAGCCTCTGTATATCCTATTCTCTCAAGTATTCCGATAAGCTTCTCGGAATCATGTGCATTCATCTGACATCCAAATGTAGCCACATAATATCCGGGAGCCTTTCCGTTTTTGATTATATAATCCTCTATGATCTCATGGCATCTGTCCATGAAGTACTGCTGTCTCACAGGTTCATTCTCAGGTACATTTACCTCAATCTCCTGAGAAGAGATATGAGAATCATTAATCTGGTTTTCTTTTATTTCATTTATATCTATCATTTCATTACCAACGTCATCTATTATTTGTTATTGTTTTGTAACTGTTCGAGCTCCCACTTCCAGAGATTCCACGAAGCGTCACTTGGCATTCTGAGATCACCTCTCGGCGACATGGATACGCTTCCGACTTTAACACCGTCAGCCATACAACTTCTCTTGAACTGCTGATTGAACAGTCTTCTGAAGTACATAGTCATCCACTTAAGTATTGTTTCATTATCATATGAATCACTGAAGACCTTCTTAGCAAGATGATATATCTTTGCAGGACCATAGCCGTATCTCAGACTGTAGTATATAAAGAAGTCATGAAGTTCGTAAGGACCAACACTCTCCTCTGTCTTCTGACTGATATTTCCATTCTCATCAGGCGGAAGAAGTTCAGGACTGATAGGTGTATCCAAAATATCTCTCAGTGTATCGACCGCACCGGGGAATACTCCGCTTTCAGCAACGGAATCAATCATCCATCTAACAAGTGTCTTAGGAATACTTCCGTTAACATTGTACATGCTCATCTGGTCACCATTATATGTGCACCAACCAAGAGCAAGCTCGGAAAGGTCACCCGTTCCAACAACCAGACCATTACATGAATTGGCGTAATCCATTAGTATTTGTGTTCTTTCACGAGCCTGTGTATTCTCAAATGTGATATCATGTGTCTCAGGGTCTCTTCCGAGATCCTTCAGATGCTGCTCACATGCAGCTTTTATATTTATAACCACAGGTTCTGTTCCGAGAGCTCGGATAAGTTCCAGCGAATTATTATATGTTCTGTCTGTAGTTCCGAAAGCAGGCATGGTTATAGCAACCAGGTCTTCCGGATTTCTCCCCATCTTTCTGAGAGCACGCGCACATACAAGCAGAGCAAGCGTTGAATCCATACCACCGGAAACTCCTACAACAGGCTTGGCACCGGTTACTTCCAGTCTCTTGATAAGACCACCGACCTGCATATCAAATATCTCGTTACATCTCTTCTGTCTCTTTGAGTTAACAGCAGGCACAAATGGATTCTTTGCAATCACAAGGTACTCGCCGTCACAATCAGGAAGCTGGCAATCAGTTACTTTCATAACTGAGATATACTTAAGGTCATCGCTAAGCATTTTTGCTGCATCTCTAAAAGTATCGGACACAAGTCTCTCATGTCTTATCTTACCAAGATCCATATCAGCGATCATTATATAATCTCTTGCTATATAATCTCTGTTCTCATTCAAAAGCGCACCATTCTCAGCTATAAGACTGTGTCCCGAGAATATAAGATCCTGTGTAGATTCTGAAGAACCGGCCGAAACATAGAGATAGTCGCATATGCATGATGCAGACTGCTGCTTAACAAGATTTCTTCTATACTCTCTTTTAGATATAGTCTCATTACTTGCGGAAAGGTTCACAATAAGTTCTGCACCTGCAAGAGCAAGTCTTGTGGACGGTGCTGAAGGTGACCAGAGATCCTCGCAGATTTCAACCGAAAATTTAAACTCGGAAGCAATATCGTACACGATGTTATTTCCGACAGGGATCATATAATCGTCTTCTTCATCTATATCATAGAGTCCAAGTTCACTGAAATACATCGAATCAACCGGAAGATCTGCAGCTGAACTGAACCATCTCTTCTCATAGAATTCATTATGGTTCGGGATAAATGTCTTAACAGATATACCGAGCAACTTTCCACTCATCATAACGAAAGCCGCATTGTACAGATTCTCTTCAAGATATAAAGGAGCACCTATTATAAGAATCTCTTCTCTGCCAACAGTACTTTCAAGTATATATGCGAGAGCATCTTTTACTCCATCTTTCAGCACTGACTGGAAGAAGAGATCCTGGCAGCTGTATCCGGTAACTGCAAGCTCCGGAGTTACTATCACTGCAGGTTTATATTCATAGGCTTCATTTATCTTCTCAAGAATACTGCTTTTATTAAACTCAGTATCCCCGACACTCACCTCAGGCACTATGGCACAAGCTCTGTAAAAATCAAACATTCTGTAAATCCTCCAAGTTTCCTTATTCCGCTTCTTTGGAATTCCTTATATCTATATCCAGATTAAGTCCCTCAAGATAATGAACCAATGCAGGTCCTTCAGCTCTCAGGAAGAAATCGGGATCAAGTTCATGGTACTTAAAATTCTTGGCGTGTCCTTCATCCTTAACGCGTTCGATATACTTCTTTAGTTCTTCAAAGCGCATATAATACATGTCATTTCTGTCAGTAAACAGGATAAGTATAAATGCCATCCCACCCTGTTTCTCGAAGTCTTCCATGAACCTGTACTGATGTTCATGGATATTCTGTAGGGAAAATGTATCTGTCTTACATTCCTTCGCATCAAAGCATATGGGAATCTCCTGTACTACACCTATATAATCGACCGTAGAATCCTTTTCAAAATAGGCTTCTGTAATAAGTTTCTTCGAACTGTCAAACTTAAGTGGTGTGATCGGTGTCGGAATCTTCTGAACCAAAGCCAGATTCTTCGATCTGTAATATTCATTTGTGGAATTTATCAGACTTTCAAAGGCTGAACCTCTGAGTCCTCTGGTTTTCCAAGTAGCCATCTGTTATCTCCCGGTACATTTAAATATCTTAGAATAGGCTTTCGGAAGTCTGCATGTAAACTGTTTCCCGGAAAGGCGCTTTAGGACAGCGTCATCCGTCTGATCAGCTATAGGGAACACAACCTTCCAGGCCGTAAGCATCTGAGATTTAATACCGTATTTATTGTTATAGACCGTATTTATAAGTTTTATGGAACGTCCGTACTTAATATCTCCGAGAATAGGATATCCAAGATATGCCAGATGAGCTCTGATTTGATGACTCTTACCGGTTATCAGTTCTATCTCCAGAAGCGACATATCCTTGTCATCATTATATTCACTCAGAGTTATCGCAGTCTCAATAAGACTCATATCCTTCCCCTGAACTTCAGATATCTCAACCTTATTGGTCTTCTCATCTTTTTTGAGATATGCTCTGTATATACCTTCCAGATCAGCCTCGCCCGGAACTACAGCCTTATAATACTTCTTTAGTTCTCTACTTCTTATAACAGAAGTAAGAGCTCTCGCTCCGGCAGGACTTTTGGATGCAAGTATAATACCTGACGTATTCCTGTCCAGTCTGTTACAAACCGAAGGTCTGAACATCTCCATACTTTCTTCTGAGATATCTCCCTTATGAAGAAGATAGTCGATGATCATCTCATTCATGGAGTAATCACCGGGTTTTGCTTTCTGAGAAAGGACACCCTCTTCTTTATAGGCAAATATAACATCCTCATCTTCGTAGATGATAGGTATTTTCGGAGCATCAGTATTTTTTTCAGAACCTTCTCTTTTTTGCTTACTTACCTCAGCCGGTTTTGAAGCCCTGAACTTATCTATGGTCTCATCACTCAGATAATACTTTATGACATCACCCTTTTTTAGGACCTCATCACCTGTCGCTTTTTTATCGTTAAGAACTATATTCTTTTTTCTGAGCATCTTGTATATGAACGAAACCGGAGCATTGGACAAAAATCTGGTACATATCTTCTTAAGCTTATATCCCTCTTCATTTTTCGTAACTATGGTTTCTTTCATACAGTCCTATATCAGAATCCCATGGAAAGGATTCTGTCCTTCATCTCATCATCGTATTTCTTATTTTCTTTATCCGGAAGCTTGATCTTTCTCACTTCCTTCTCGAAGGTTTTGACATTTTCCGTAACAACTATACGGAAGTTCATGGTACCGGAAAAGCTTTCCAGTGTGTTTGCATTTCCAATATACTTCTTAATCTTCTCTCTTTCGGAAGCTTCTTTAACCTTCGGAACAAATGCAACTATATTGTTATTGCATACCATCATGCACGGAATATAAACCACTCCGTCAGTATCTGTTATGGTTATATCATAGAGAAATGATCTTTCCGAAGCCTTTTCAATAGCACTTACAGTCTCATACTCTTCCGCCTCAAGAGGTTCGGCTTTCAGAGCCATAATAAAATCTATTAGATTACGTGCAAATGGAATAGCCAGGATACATCCGAAAACTATAAACCATGTCTTTCTGGTCTGAAATAGTATAAGGCTTATTACTACATCCGACAAAATAAATAAGAAGAGAACAAGAACCATCATCATCTTGGTATTCTTATACCTTTTAGAATGTCCATAGAATCCCTTATCAAGTGACTTCTTTAAATACTCTTTATCCTTTTTATCCTGTTTGATAGCCTTATATGTACTGTTATCTATCTTTGTCATACCATCCTCCATCCCGGAAGATATTTATTCTTAATTACTCCGTTATTTACTTTGCCGAAGCCAAGCGGGAATCTGTCGACACAGACGAGTACCCAGCCATTCTTAACACCGGATACATCCGTTCCCTCAACCTCTATCATATCTGTATCAAGGGTTTCGCCTCTCAGATATTTTGATACTGCATTTCCGTCTGATTTAAGGGAAATGACATTGTCGAAATCTTCATTTGTCAGTATCATGGCAAATGACTGACTCGGTTCAAATCTTTTCTTCTTAAGCTCACCAAGATAAACTCCCTGTCTCATGATTCTGAGTCCCTTTACATTAGGACATTCATCAGGAATCAGGAAAAGCTTGTCTCCGCCCATTTCCAGATTGGCTCTGTTAATTCCGCTTACATGGGACAGAAACTCCTCAATCTCAGAAACTTCTTTATACCCCTTTGATCTGTAATCGGATATTCCGGAATATCTCTTATCCTCGTCCACCAGTCCCTCATCTGAACCTATTAGAGCCACATAATGTCCCTCTCCCTTGATTCTGTGAGGAAAGAGGTGCATGGTATATTCCAGTTCCTTATGCGGATTATCTGCATGACACCACTCCGTATTGCCCGGAACAAATCCTTCATGTTTCTGTATCTCCATAATCTTTAGAGATTTATCCAGACTGAGAAGATATTCAACTTGATCTTCATCCTCTGTCGGATCAAATGTACAAGTAGAATACAGGATTGTTCCTCCCGGTCTCAGCATTGAAGATACCTCTTTAAGTATCTGGCGCTGAATAGCTGCAAACTTTTCATTTCCGTTCTGCTCCCAGGCTGTAACCATGGAAGTAGACTTTCTGAACATTCCTTCTCCGGAACACGGAGCATCGATAAGTATCTTATCGAAGTACGCTCCGAAATGCTCACTCAGTCTCTCAGGGCTCTCACACGTTATGATGACATTTCTTACACCGTAAGCTTCAACGTTCTTCTGAAGAGCCTTTAATCTGGATGCGCTTATATCATTTGAAACAAGGATTCCGGTACCGCGAAGTCTGGCAGCAAGCTCGGTTGATTTACCGCCGGGAGCGGCACATATATCCAAAACCCTGTCACCTTCCTCTATCGGAATAGTTGCCGCAGGAAGTGTGGCACTCGGTTCCTGAAGATAATACAGACCGGCATAGTAAAAAGGATGCTTCGATGGTGTAAACCGCGAAGCATCATAGTAAAAAGCATTTTCTGTCCACGGAACAGGATTAAGTTCAAATGGAGATATCTTAAGAAAGTCCTCAACCGATATCTTCAGAGTATTAACTCTGAGAGCATGATTAAGCGGCTCATTATGAGAACTTTCGTATGCATCATAATCATCTCCGAGGAGACCTTTCATTTTGTTAATGTATTTCTCAGGCAGTCTCATTTAATCTTGATCCTTCTCCTCCTCATCTTCATTTTCATCTTTATCCTCGTCCTTTAAATTATGAACAGGTTCTGTATTTTTATTTATACGGGAATACAAGAAATCATATTCCTTCTGATAAGTTTCATTGTTCGGATATGCCTCAATAAGTTCCGCAGCTTTTTCGAGTGCCGATTCGTAATCCAGTTTCTGTTCCGAAAGAACTATGGAGTTGAACATAACACGGTCTCTAAATATATCATCACCGGCTGACATTCCCTTATTGATAACCGTTATGGCATTTTCCAGATCTCCAATCTCTATATAGTAAGATGAAAGCTGCATAGCTATATAAGTGTTCATGCCGAATTTATTTGTATAGTCCTGAAAACATTTGATCATGTTCTCATAATCGGCATTCTTCTGATAGTATGCACCGAGATAAAGAGCCATGCTCATATTACCTCTGTCGTATTCATCCTGAAGCCCCTGAAGCGTTGTTTCTTTAAATGTACCGTTCTTTGTCTCTTCAAGTGCATTTGCAAGATTCATAAATGAATCTATATCGGCCTCACTGATAGAAGAACCGGGTACGCCTTTTCCAACGTACTTTATATAGATATCACTCGCATCTTTAAATCTTCCGACTCTGATATATGTTGCAGCAAGATAAAGATCCGTATCAGCATCCATAGCCTGAGAAAACCACTGCTGCTCGTTCATCGAATCAATAAAAAGGTCGATAGCCTTTTCATAATTTCCGGAATTAAATGCCTCTATACCCTGTTTTCTAAACGACTTCTTATCGGAAACACAGTTTTTAACTATGTAACCTGTAAGGACTACTACGAGTATAGTAAAAATCCCACACAGAAATCCGAGCTGCATGCTTCTCTTTCTTCTTTTCTCGCGCCACTGTATACTTTTCTGGCTAATATTTCTTTGAATACGGTTAGATTCTATTTTCTCTCTATCTGCCATTCTTACGCTTCATTCCTTAATGTTGTCTCGGCAAATCTCCATGAGTCTTTGCACATTCTCTCAAGATCAAACTTAGCTTCCCATCCAAGCTCTTCCTTAGCCTTTGCAGGATTTGCGTAGCACATAGCTATATCACCAGCACGACGAGGCTTGATTGAGTACGGAATCTTGATGTCATTTGCCTTCTCAAATGCATGAACTATATCAAGAACACTGTATCCTGTTCCTGTTCCGAGATTGTATATATCAACATGCTCTGTCTTTTCGAATCTTGCCAGTGCAGCCACATGTCCGATTGCAAGGTCTGTAACGTGGATGTAATCTCTTACACCTGTTCCGTCAGGTGTATCGTAATCATCACCGAATACTCCAAGCTCAGGAAGCTTACCAAGAGCTACCTGCATGATGTATGGCATAAGGTTATTAGGAATTCCGTTAGGTGACTCACCTATAAGTCCACTCTCATCTGCTCCGATCGGATTGAAGTATCTGAGAAGGATAACCTTCCAATCAGGATCCGGAACAGTAAGGTCGCTGAGAATTCTCTCAAGATAAAGCTTAGTTGTTCCATATGGATTAGTAGTAGAAAGAGGAAAATCCTCTGTAATAGGACAGCTCTTTGGAGAACCGTAGACTGTAGCTGAAGACGAGAATATGATCTTCTTGCAGTTATACTTATCCATAAGCTTACAAAGATTTATAGTACCTGAAATATTGTTCTCATAATACTTAAGAGGAAGCTTAACTGACTCGCCAACAGCCTTAAGACCTGCAAAGTGAATAACTGCATCAAATGTATTCTCCTTGAATACAACTTCCATCTCTTCCGGCTTAAGCATATCAGCTTTATAGAACTTAGGCTTAACTCCGGTAATATTCTTTATATAATCAAGTGTTATCTCTTTTGAATTGTACAGATTATCGAATATAACAACATCATGACCAGCTTTAATAAGCTCGACAACTGTATGAGATCCGATATAACCTGTACCACCTGTAACTAAAATATTCATATTCATTTCTCCTCTTTACAACATAAGATAACTGTGATAAACTGACACATGTTTCGTTTTGAAACGCCGGCGTGTTGGAATTGGCAGACAAGGCAGACTCAAAATCTGTTGGTGGCAACACCGTACGGGTTCGACCCCCGTCGCCGGCACGTCTAATCCCGCTAAATCAGCGGATTTTTTTATTTTTTAGCCGTTACTTGCCGTTACTATCTGCTCTATCAACTTTTTCTTCTCGGTCAACTCAGCAACGTCATATGTGTAGTTTTGTTCATTTATTCTTTCACTATGTCCTAATAGGCTACTTGCCATCGTCGTACTCACTCCGTTGCACTTTAGTTTACTGTTAAAAGTACGCCTGATAGCGTGTATTGACTTCTGACAGGTAAAGTCTTTAGACATAGTAACGTTTGCCATTGTATGAGATATTTTCGCCTTTGTCAATCTTCCTTCTGATTCTGTGAAAACATATTCGCTAACCCATCCTCGATCCGTTTCGTATTCCTTAATTCGTTCTAGTAAATCTTTAATCTCATCAGTTATAGGAAATACTCTTTCTCTTCCGGTCTTTGTAGTAGTAATATAGGACCTCTTTGTTTCATGGTCATACTTTTCTGAATGTCGAATAATCATCACACCTTCATCCAGGATTATATCTTCCCACATAAGTCCAGCTAACTCACCCACTCGCATTCCTGTATTCAGCGCCATTTCAATTGCGAAGCAGCTCATTACATTAATATTTTTGGATCTAGGATTATGAAGCCTATTCAGTAGGGTGTGTGTGTCATCCTCAGATAATGTACGTTCTTTAGTAGTCTTGACAGGGGGCATATAGCAATATCTTTTATAAATAGGTAGGTCTAAGAAATAACATGGATTTTCTTTAATCACTCTATCCTTAACCGATTTCTCAAATACTCCATTTACATATCCCATGATATCTTTAAAAGCACGCCACCTGATCTGTTTATCCTGAAGAACTTGCAGAATATGACTTGATAATATCTCTTCGTTTATATCTTCTATATTTATATTTTCTATAGGATAGCCCTCAAAAAATCTTTTGTAATCGGATTTATACTTCATAATAGAATTACCGCTTCTGCCACAAATCCTTTGACGTTCTATCCATATATTGTATCTTGTTTTGAATGTTTTATCGTTCAGAGAAAGCCCTTTATAATGTTCAATGACAGCATCCTCTAGGTCTGATTTCTGTTTTTTCTTAATCAGCCTTTTCTTTCCATCCTCCTCTACTTTGGTTTTCCAGTACCCGTCATTCGCTAACCATATATCGTGTGAATGCATATCTAGGTATTTTTGCCGTGATTCCATCTTTTTTAATTGCGCGGTGATGGTATCGACAGAAATTGTACCATTTTGAGTTAGGATTTTCAATAACTCATTCGTTATTAAGTTGTCTGTCAATACCTATTCACCACCAATCTATGTTATACCATTCTTACTAATCCTTTATCGACCAACTCCAAGGCCCTAGCAAACTTCATGGTCCGTCTAGTCTTAACAGGTAATAACTCATTAAGCATTAAATCGCGGTATTCCCTAATGACTTCTATTTCAACTTCCTGCTTAGGGTTATAATTGCCTTTAGGTTTGCTATCGCCTAACAGTTTTCGCCATTGCTTAATTATTGTTGCGTTATCATGTTTGTATGTAAACTCAGGAACCTTAAGGATCTTTTTTACATCAAACCCTTCCACCTCAAACGGCACTATATAAGCATTTTCGCCATCTACAATCCGCATATCCTTGTTCTGCTCTAATGGAGTAACAATTACCGGCGTTTGTAATTCCAATGCCTCTAGCAACGAATAGCTGAACGCTTCAGATCCACTGAGCTGCACCAGATAATCAGCTTTTGCAATAAAAGGCTTCAGATCAAGCCTCATCCCACAATAGATCATGTTCTTAGGTTCGTTTTTCATAGGCTTATCACCAAAGTATAGCCATACATAGTTGATATCAGCCTTATCCAGCAGCTTAGCAAATTTAACACATCTTTCATCATTGCCCTGTTTATCATCAGCTCCTACACGCAATGCAGATACCAGCAACAACGTCTTAGCCATCTTTCCCGGAGTAGTAAGATTGTGTATTACAATCCCGTTTTCTGCCTCCTGCCCAAAACTGTCCTTGCTTGCCTGGGATACATTGACAATATGATCTCTCGTCTGTGGAATTTTCCAATTTTGCTGTTTTATGCAATGAACCATCTGGATCGACTTCTTGCAAATAATATTCTTAGGCGTTTTGTCTAAGATAGAGTTAATAATGAGTGTGTCACAATTAATCATATTAGACGGATCATTTTTCACGACAGGGCAGATTTCCATAAGCCTACCCATTTGTTGTGGGCTTATTGAGTCATATACAACTGTAATGTCATAATACTTAGACATTTGCCTGCAAAATGAATATATAAAAGTTTCGATCCCGCCAAACTCTTTTATGCTGCTTTTATATACAACAACTTGTGTACTAAGCGGTTTAGGTATTAATTTCATGAAATTGTTAGGATCTCCTCTCATTTCAGATACCTGAATCGGCGCGGGCGTTTTAATTTGGCAATACGGTTCAAGTTCAGGAATTTTATTATCATAAGTGAATAGCATTACTTCATGACGTTTATCCAGTTCTTTAAACTCGTCAATCAGGTAAGTCATATCCTTTGTGACGTACTTAAAATAATAACCAATTCGTTTTGTTTCACTTCGTCCCTCTAAAAACCGTTTATAGGAGCTACCCGGTGTTGTAACCCTGTAATAGTACAGAATATCCGTTGCGCAAACGTGCCTCGCATGACTAATTCCTAAGTGTCTGGTGAAGTCTTCATCCTCTGTCGCATCCTTTAGTTCATTAAACCTGACATTGCCTATAAACTTTCGCTTAAATACCCTTGTACTGGCTGAAGGATTAGACAACCCGTCACTATCATTTCTGAGTCTGTACATATAACGGCTATCTTCCAGAGATTTCCATGATAAATCCATGTAATCCCAGTCTTCATCAGCTCGACTTATAATATATGAGCAATAGTTGTCTCCCAAAAGATCATCAGCATCCA
>JAFZXD010000223.1 GCA_017616955.1 Eubacterium sp.
AGATTCTTGCCATGGTTGATGATCATTATTCTGTCGCACAGTTTTTCGGCAACTTCAAGAACGTGTGTTGAGAAAAGAACCGCATTGCCTTTCTCCGCATGTTCCTTCATCATCTGCTTTAATTCAAATGCCGCTGTCGGATCAAGTCCCGTCATAGGCTCATCAAGTATCCATGCAGGCGGATTATGAATAAGTGCAGCAATGACCATGGTCTTCTGACGCATACCGTGAGAATATTCTCTCATCGGACGTCCGAGACTGTCTTTTATTCCAAAACGTTCAGCCAGTTCATTTATTCTGTCTGTTCTCTTCTCCATAGGAACCCTGTAAAGATTCGCTATGTAATTGATATATTCGATACCCGTAAGTTGAAGAAGTATGTCCGGATTATCGGCAACGTACGCAAAACTTTCTTTAGCCTTTATTGGTTCGTCCACTATATCATAACCATTGATAGTGGCCTTACCTTCTGTCGGTTTAAGTATACCCGTAAGCATTTTTATACATGTCGTCTTTCCTGCCCCATTAGGTCCGGCAAATCCGACTATCTCTCCGGGTTTTATATTAAATGACAACCCGTCCACAGCCTTAAAGTCTTTGCCATAAACCATTGAAAGATTTTCCGCTTTAATCATACCAAACTCCTTTATGGATAAATATTAATTATCTATTCACCGGCAGCACCAAGTTCTTCTCTGACTTCTTCAGTTATCTTGGTTCCCCCACTCGACTTCCATTTCTTCACAAAAACATCAAACGAGCTTATGTTCTTATCTCCGGTAATTATCTGAAGATAAGTTTCTTTTTCATATTCACGTAGCTTCCACCAATCTGTTTTCATGGTAGCCGTTTCTCCAAAGTAAAGTGAATCAACCATATCAAGCCTTCCGGCATTCTCCGCATCGGAAATGATCTTAAGTGCTGTAATACGTGAAGTATACGCAGCCCACTCCTGAGGAGTATGTTCCTGTTTAAGATCATAATCCTTGCATACATTGTAATATGAATCCTCCAGGATTGGAAGCTCAGACTCAGATTTTTCGCCGTTCATCACTGCAGTTATGTCTCTGTAACATCTGCTGAGTGCATCTTTATAATCTACATTTATCGCCAGCGGTCTGGCTGTCGGATCGACATTCTGTTCAAAATAGTTTTTTATTCCTTCAGCATCATTTGCCTCATATCTGGCATAATCGAAAAGTACGCTTATAATCTTCATCGCAATCTCAGGATGTTCGTATCCCTTTCTTACGATCACATACTTTCCCGTTGTCTTTTGTGACGAATAGCTTATCTTTCCGCCAACCTTGTCATCTGTCGAAACAAGGTAAGGTTCCCAGTCCGCTGAAGGGTCATTTGCCACCGCATCCATAAGAGGATTGTTCGGTGCCCACCAAGGTCCGAAAAATGAACCACAACGACCATTCTCAACCAGTTCTATTATATTGTTTGTAGTTCTGAAGAGAAAATGATCATCCAGTATTCCCTCTTCGTATAAAGCTCGTATCTTCAAAAGCGCAAGTCTTGCTTCCGGCTGCACCGAGCCGTATACTATCTCTCCGTTACGTTCTATCCACTGTTTCGGATATGCCCCCATACTCGCAAATATCATATCGAGCTGGTATTCATAGCTGTAACCGGTATCTCCCGTCAGCTCTTCATCGCATACAAGACCTACGGTATTGCCTTTCCCGTTATTACCGGGATCATACTCTACAAAAGCTTTAACTATCTCTATTACATCATTCAAAGTTTCCGGATCCTTTAAACCGAGAATGTTCATCCAGTCTTTTCTGAGCCAGACAAGGCTCGGGCCCGAAGATATACTTGTTTCAGGGATAGCCATAAGCTTTCCGTCAAATGTCGCCGTACCGAGAACTTCATCACCATAACTCTCATATATATTTTTGATTGTAGGAGTTGAACATTTCTCATACACTTCGGTCAGATCTTCGGCAAGTCCGGCTTCAACTACATCTCTGAGCATATCATGATCACTGACAACCATGATGTCGGGAATATTCTTAGTCTTAATAGCCATCTCGGCCAGCTTATCATAATCCGAATATTCATTTCCCTCAAAGTCATCTTCATTCTGAACATTTATCTTATCCAGAAGATATCTCGTATATTCATTATTCTCGTACGTATCGCCTTCCGGAAGATTCGAGTTATTTTCACCCGTAACCTTTCCCAAGGTATAGTAGATAGTCTCGGGATATTTCCCATAAGGAGTCGTTCGGGCAGACTCCATCATTTCCTCGTATTCTTCATCCGATAACTTACCGGGATCCGAAGGAGTACCTTTCTCGCAACCGGTCAAAGAAAGGAGAATACTTAATATCAATATATATAATCTCTTCTTCAATATGTTTTCCAATCTTTCTTGAAAATACTTTATTCTCAGTTATTCTTACAAAGCAAAGAAGGTACAACGATATTCACTATCGATTGTACCTTATTTGTGGGTAATTTAAAAGAAGTTTTAAGAACTAGCCTTTTATTGCGCCTGCTGTTACGCCTTCTATTATGCTCTTCTGACAAGCCATATAGAATGCCACAATCGGAACGATTGCCATAACAAGCGCAGCCATCATAGCTCCCCAGTCTATCTGACCATGACTCTGTTTCAGATACTGAATCGCTATAGGTATGGTCCTGTATTTATTAACATTAAGAACCAGACTAGGAAGAAGGTAATCATTCCAGATCCACAT
>JAFZXD010000224.1 GCA_017616955.1 Eubacterium sp.
CAAAGAGGGGCTTGCAACTCTTGAGCTTAAGGGTATCGACGGAGCTGCTGAGATCCAGAAGAAGATGGATAACTTCCGTACAAATCCTCCAAAGGAACTTGGTGGATTTATGGTTCTCGCTTCACGTGATTATAAAGCTGATGAAAGAGTTGATTTTGTTACAGGAGAGAAGACATCAACAGGTCTTCCTTCATCAAATGTACTCTACTATGAACTTGAGGATAATGCATGGTGCTGTGTTCGTCCTTCAGGTACAGAGCCGAAGATTAAGTTCTATTTTGGGGTAAAGGGAACTGATCTGGCTGATTCTGAGAAGAAGATTGAAGCATTGAAGAAAGATATGCTTAGTGAAAGATAAGATTCTTCGTAACTTTAGATCTCAGGATGACATGTTTTGCAGTGTTGTTTTGGGATGAGGGTTAGATTCTTATGAATCATATATGGTTTGTAAGAATCTGACCCGAACGAAGAATTTTGTGGGGTGAATATATGGGGTTACTGAATAGACTTAGACCAAGTAGGTACTATAAGTATATTGATGAGGTAAGCAGAAGAAATATAATCGCCAGTGACACATTTCTTATGGTGGGATTTATCCTGTCTTCTATTAATATGCTTTCAAATATCTATATTCATACCACCAATTCTTTTATCCAAGGCGTAATTTTGCTTGTATATTTTTCTCTTGCTACAGCAGTTCGAAAGTTTGTTATCAAAGACAATATTCATCGAAGTCTTCTCTTTCTTTATTCTATCCAGATTCCTGTTATGATCTTCAGTATCTTTATGGGTACGATATGGGATAGAGATTCCGTTACTATTTCATTTTTCTTACTTCTGGTATGTATGCCACTTTTCATTCTTGATAATCCTATTCGGCACATTGCTTATATATGTTTTTGTATGCTCATATATGCTGTTATGTGCTATCTGTATAAATCTCCGGAAATCTTTAAAATAGATATTGTTCATGCTATATGCTTCCTTTTGGGGTCGATATTTGTAGATATGTTTGTTCTTGCCGAGCGATTTGATAATATAGAGAATTATGTCATGTCTGAGGAAAGGGCCAGATGTGATGAGCTCTCGGGTCTTAAAAATAGGTATGCGCTCACAAAGGACTTGGGAGAGTATGTTGAACATGAAAGTTATGTTGGAATCTTAGATATAGATTACTTTAAGTTTTTTAATGACATTTACGGTCATAATATGGGAGAAGGAATCTTTGGATTCCTCAGTGAGATCGTAAGGGATATCTTTGATGAAGATGTGTGTTATAGATATGAAAGCGATGAAGTCCTGATAATATATAGAGCCGAAAATGAAGAGAATTTCAAAGCGAAGCTAAAACAGGTTCAGGAAAGATTCAAGAGTACAACTGTTAACGGAAAGAAGTTCCATACATCCTGCAGTATCGGTTATGTATTTGGAGTTCCGGTGTCGGAGAAGGATGTTTCCGAGATGATAAGGCATGCCGATGTAAGACTTTTGGAGGCCAAGAATAGCGGACGTGGAACTATTCGGGGATATGAGTATGACCGAAGTGTGAAGAGGCAGACGGATATACTTACAGAGGTCAACTACAACATTAATAAGTCAAGCATAGATGAACTTACCGGGCTTCCGAATATGCAATTCTTCTGGGTCAGAGCTGACGATATGCTGACGAACCTGATCGATCTGACAAAAGAACCTGTATTCATATATTTTAATCTTACGAATTTTAAGTCATTTAATGAAGAGTACGGTTTTCATAAAGGTGACAGACTTCTTCAAAATATTGCGCTTATTCTGAGAGAAGAGTTCGATAAGAATCTCATTTCCAGATTTGCGGAAGATCATTTTGTCGTACTCACTTACAAAGAGGGTGTTGAAGAGAGTCTGGCAAGGATTAAGGATAGGGTCCTTCCTCTGTTTGGAAATGTCACCATGAGACTTGAAGCCGGAATATATGTATATGACAAGGAAGAGGATATCGGAATAGCTTGTGACAAGGCAAAGCTGGCATGCGACAGTATACTGACGGGTGAACACGGTGCGTTCCTATACTATAACGAAGCACTTGAGAATAAGAGTAAACTTCAGCAGTATGTTGTGTCTCATATAGATGAGGCGATAGAAAACGGTTATCTTAAGGTTTACTATCAGCCGATAGTTGATATAGATACGGGCCAGACGGTAGAAGTTGAAGCTCTTGCGAGATGGATCGATCCGGTATACGGATTCTTGTCACCGGCGGATTTTATTCCGGTACTTGAAGAGGCTCGTCTCATCCATAAGATTGATATGTTTATAGCTAAGCAGGTCTGTATGGACCAAAGCATTATTGCAAAGAAAGTAGGAAGGATAGTTCCGGCATCTATAAATATTTCCAGATTGGACTTTATGCTTATAGATGTTCTTCGGGAAGTTCAGGAAAATGCCAAGCATTATAATGTTGATACGAAGAATATTCATATAGAGATTACGGAAAGTGCTCTTGAGGATGATCGTGAAGACTTGATAAAGAAGATAAATGCTCTTCGCGAGGTAGGATTCGAGATATGGCTGGATGATTTCGGAAGCGGTTATTCTTCGCTGAATGTACTTCAGGATTTCAACTTTGATGTTATCAAGGTTGATATGAGATTCATGAGAACTCTGGAAGGTAGTCATGAGACTGAAGTGATCGTAAGGTCTATCATAGATATGTCCAAGAACTTGGGACTTAAATCGCTGGTTGAGGGTGTAGAAACCGAGAAACAGTACATGTTCCTGAAAGCGATAGGAACAGATCTGGCGCAGGGATTCCTGTTTAGCCGGCCGGTACCAATAGAAGAAATAGGGGCTTCCCCCAAAAGTTGACAGTTGAAATCAGATTTCAAGTGTCAACTTTTTTGGTTTATTCAAAAATATGGAGATAAATGTGGTATAATGCCGAAAGATGATTCATTATATATTATTCATAGATTGAGGAGCCGGAAGTATGTCGCCCAAAAAAGAACGCATTATATTTCTTGATTATCTTAGAGTATTTGCAATAATAAGTGTTCTGTTATGTCATTCAACACAAGCAATATATGTTTTTGAAACGGATTATGTAAAAAGTATATCTGCACAGTCAAAGTATATGCTTCTTACGTTATTCACTTGCGGACGAATGTTTGGAGTTCCGATATTTTTGATGATAACAGGTTATCTGCTTCTTGGAAAAGAGTATAACGATGAGAGGATAGTTAGATTCTGGAAGAATAGCTGGCTGCATCTTGTTATCTGCACGATGATCTGGTTCCTGATATATGACATATTTTTACTTGTACGGCATGAGCAGGATATGCCACTTACGGATATCGTCAAAGATGTACTCTTTCTTCATAAAGTTAACTTTGACCATGTGTGGTATATGCCGATGATCATCGGCTACTATTTACTTATTCCTTTTGTGTCAAATGCCATTCGTTCGGTAAAGAACCCCGGAATAATTCTTTTTCCTGTTATTTTGATTTTCTATATGAGTTCAATAATAAGTTTTGTAGATCTCTGTTTTCAAATATCAGGCAAAAATCCTTTGGAACAGAAGATATCTCTGGGATTCAGTGGTGGAATATATGGAATATATATAATACTCGGATATCTTTTGAAACGGGAATGGTCTTTGAGAAGATGGCAGAAAACGGCGTTGCTTCTGACAGCTGCTTTAGCTGTAGCTATCAGTGTATTAGTTACAAATAAGGTTATAAATGCAAATATAGCAGTTGAATTGTGGTATGACTCACCGTTTATTGTAATCGGCTCAATAGCGTTATTTATTCTGGCAACGCAGATTAATTTTCCATCCAAGATTAACGGTGCTGTTGTATGGTTATCGAAATACTCATTTGCCGTTTATCTTATCCATATGATGGTCAAGAATGTGTCGGTGGGATATATAACAAGATTGGGAATAAAAAAACCTATGCAGGTTGTTGTTTTAGAGATTGTAATGCTGATAGGTGGATATGTTTTAGCTTTCTTGATCAGCAAGATTCCTAAGATAGGAAAATATATCTTATACTTAAAATAAATGATTAATAGATACAAAGATTCAATAAAAGACGGGACAAATGATATTTGATTTCATTTGTTCCGTCTTTAAAAATCTACTCGCTTTCCGCTGCTCTGCCATAAGCTATTTCGTCTGTATGACTGTAATGACTGTGTGGCATCTTGTTCCATTTCTTCTCGATCCTCAGAATTATAAACAGTTCTGCTATGATCGGTCCTAAACAAACAATAGATACGACAGCAGATATTTTTAAGGAATGCTCTCCCATAAACATGGACATTATAAATATAATGAATAGAAGCGCGGTCATATATAACATAAAGAACTCCACGCCATAAAGAAGAAAGTTTCTTCCTATTATCTGCTTGAAACTTGGTTTGTTTCCATCCTCTGATACCAGCTTAAGTTTAAGCAGCATCTGTCCGGGTGTCTTACGTAAAATAATCGGTATGAGTCCATAGTATACTACTAACACGATCATCCATGTCAGTGAAGTTATACGTGGCGGAGTCGTAGATACCGGTATGAAAAACATCTCGATCAAAGCAAATATAAGATTACTAAGTGCGATATCAAGAACAAAAGCAAAGAATCTTCTGAGTATCGTGACATTTTCACCCTTCTTATAGGATATTCTGTCAATCTCTTCTCTCGTCGGAAGAAGCTTGCAAATGATCGGTGCTATAGCATATCCGATAACAGCTCCCAGCGTATTATTGATAAGGTCATCTATCTCGGTGAAACGATATGGCTTAGGATAGATTCCATATAAAGCCGTATACTGAGTTACCTCGAAAAAGAGACTTGCGCACAGTCCTGTAAGTGCAGTTTCTCTGAGCGAAAACCTGAAGTAATATCTAAGATATATACCAAGCGGTATTGTCATTACTATATTAAACAGAACCTGGAAGAAATCACTTGATGTAAAAAACTGTATCCAAAGTCTTACATTTGTAATATTTCCCAAGTTAAGCCCTACATTCTTAAGCCCTATATAAAGATCCTTTCCGGGAATCCAACCTATCGGGTGATCCGGCATAGCCATAACAGCTTCCCTTGTCGGAAGCGGCAGAACCGTAAGCAGAAATGTACACATACAGTAAAGGATAAATGAATAAACTACGATAGTTCTCATTATCGCAATTCCGCCGTACTTTCTGTAATGCTTTATAACAAATGGCAGCGTAAAGAGTGCTGCGATTGCCGGGAAAAACATAAATGCAACATTAATAGGTTGTAAAAATGAGTTTAAATATCTTAACATGTCCAATTCCTCCACAAGGGCGAATTATATCAATGCCCTAGAAACTTGTCAATCTATGCGCCTGCATTTGTTATATTTTAACAAAATTAAAATTTTTGTTTGACATATAAAAAATAAAGTTTTATTATCTTAAACATGTTTAATTAAACGTGTTTAAATGGGCTTGAAGTTAAGTAAAACGAAAATGTACGGATCAAGATTAGGGGTAGAAAAATTATGGAAAAGAAAAACGGAGAATCAACAGAGAAAGCTCTTAAGGCTGCGGCCAGAAAGTTGCTCAGTGCGAATTGTAAGGACGGAACGGAGGTTACGGCGCGGGCGATAACTAAAGAGGCCGGGGTTAATCTGGCAATGATCAACTACTGTTTTGGCTCAAAAGAGGCGCTGATATTTGAGGTTTTCAAAGATATTCAGAGAGAAGGATTCAAATGTAAGCCGGAGCTGGCAGAGATTATGAACAGCGATATGCCCCCCAAGCAGAAGCTGATAGAAAGATATTACCAGATACTCAATCTTATGCTTGATTACTTCAGCATGTCGCAGGCTGTGGTTAAATTCTGTGTGTTTAACAGAGGATTGGGAAATGACAGTACTACATTTGCATTGGTGAAAGAACATTTTGACGGTAAAAAGTCTGACGGTGAATGCATGCTGATCGCCTATCAGATAGCAAGTGTCCATGAGCTGATGATACTGAGACACGAAGAGATAAAGGAAACTTGTGGAATTGATCTGGAAGATAGGGGAGTTTTAAGACAGATCATAAGTGAGAATATTGATAAACTGATCGGTGAATAAAGAATCAATATTGGTAAATTAGGAAGTTAAGTAAAAAGAGGAATAATATGATATCAAAATATAGTGTAAAAAGACCGTATACGGTTTTTGTGTGCGTTATCGCAGTTATTGTTATCGGAGTAGTTGCTCTTATGCGAATGACTCCGGATCTTCTTCCGGACATGGATCTTCCGTATGTTGTCGTTGTTACAACAGATATGGGAGCCAGTCCTGAAACCGTGGAGCGAGAAGTTACGGCGCCGATAGAGGCATCGCTTGCAACCACGTCTAACTTGAAAAATATACATTCTATGTCGTATAACAGTTATTCGACAGTAGTTCTGGAGTACGAACAGGGTGCAAATATGGATGCGACCCTGATAGAGATTCAGCAGAGTCTGGATCAGGTAAAAGGAAAATTCAGTGATGATATAGGAACACCGATGGTAATGCAGCTTGATCCTGATATGCTTCCGGTTATGGTGTCTGCTGTCAGCGTAGATGGTATGAAGGATGCAAAACTGACCGACTATGTTGAATCTGACATCATCCCGCAGCTTGAGAGTATCGAGGGTGTCGCTTCGGTTTCATCATCAGGTGGAATAACAGAGAGTATTCAGGTTGTACTCAGCCAGGACAAGATTGATAAACTCAATAAAAAGATAGATAAGACGATCGAGGATAAGTTCAAGGAAAGCAGAGATGAACTTAACGAGAATAAGGAAAAGCTGGAAGAAGCTCTTCAGATGGCGCAGGCATATGGCGCGGCAGCGGTAGGTATGGATGCGGAGACTATCTCGGCACAGCTTGCAGAGATTGAATCAGGCCTTAATCAGCTTGATGATACTAAAGAGGCTATGAAGGAGTCACTTGATCTGAATAATGTTCTGGCATTAGATAATCTGAATGGACTTCTCAAAGCGCAGAACTTTGATATGCCTGCCGGATATATTTCGGACAAGTCAGGTAAGTTTCTTGTAAAGGTTGGAGAAAATCTGTCAGATACGGAAGACCTTAAGAAAACCGTTCTTATAGATCTTGGAATGGAAGATGTTGATCCAATAAGAGTAGATGATGTTGCAGATGTTATCGATACAGATGACTCGGATAAGGTATATGCAAAGCTGAATAATGAACCGGGAATGCTTATATCTTTCCATAAACAGACCGGCCATTCTACAGCAGAAGTAACAGATTCAATACTTGCCAAGTTTGAGAGTCTTGAAAAGAGTGAGAGCGAAGATCTTCATTTCTCAGTACTCATGAATCAGGGTATTTACATAAATGTGCTTGTAAAATCCATCATTCAGAATATCCTAGTTGGTGCAGCACTTGCCATACTCGTACTGCTGATATTCCTGAGAGACGTCAGACCTACTATTATTATAGCATGCGCGATTCCACTCTCTCTTATATCCGCTATAGTACTTATGTACTTTGCCGGTATTACATTAAATGTTATCTCCATGTCGGGTCTCACGCTTGGTATAGGAATGCTGGTTGATAACTCGATAGTTGTTATAGAGAATATATTCCGACTCAGGAGAGGCGGAGAGTCTATAAAGAAGGCATCTGTATATGGTGCGGGACAGGTTGCAGGAGCGATAGCTGCTTCGACACTTACAACCATGTGCGTATTCCTTCCTATAGTATTTACGGAAGGTCTTACAAGACAGCTCTTTGTAGATATGGGACTTACGATTGCATTTACCCTGACAGCGTCATTGCTTGTGGCACTTACTCTGGTTCCCGCTATGGCCCAGGGACTTCTCAGAAAAGTAAAAGAGAAGGAAGATAAGGCAGATGGCAGGTTCATGGCATGGTACGAGCGTGTCCTCAAGAAGGCACTTATGCATAAGGGACTTGTATTTGTGATAATGCTGCTTCTTATGGGTGCTTCGGTATTCCTTGCGATGTCAAGAGGAACGGAGTTTATGCCGAGAATACATACTGATCAGCTCACTGTCACACTCAAACCTGAGAATAATAATGAGAAGACATTTGAAGAGATGACTGCGTGCGGAGATGAGATGATAGAAGTTCTCCAGGGAATACCTGAAGTCGAAACTATAGGTACCATGATGGGAAGTGGCTCTTCGCTCGGCGCTCTTAAGGGTGAAAGTGATGGCTCCATATCAATGTACGTAATCCTTGATGAAAATGCTAATATATCAAATGAAGCCATAACTGATAAGATTATAAATGCTTCTTCAGATATAGATTGTGAAGTTGAGGTCAGCGCAGAGTTGATGGATATGAGTGTCCTTACAGGAGACGGACTATCGGTAATGATAAAGGGACGTGACATACATACACTTCAGGATCTTGCAACCCAGATAGCAGATAAGATGGAAACTGTTGAGGGAATTGATAAGATCGATAACGGACTTGAAAATATGACGAAGACATTTGTCATAACAGTTGATAAGGAAAAGGCTGCAGAGTACGGAATGACAGTTGCTCAGGTCTTTGCGAGAGTTTCGGAGGAACTTGCTTCAACTACTGCTACTACATCTATCGAGACAGATATAAAGGATTACGAAGTATTTGTTGAGACAGATGAACAGGCGGACCTCAGCCTTGAGGATCTGAAGAATCTTAAGTTTGAATATACAGATAAAGAGACACAGGAAAAGAAAGAGAAGAGACTTTCAGAGATTGTGACATTTACGGAAGACGAAGAACTGTCGCAGGTTCTTAGAGATAGTCAGAGCAGATACATAAGTGTATCGGCGTCAATCAAGGATGATTACAATATAGGACTTGTCGGAAATGAAGTTCAGAAGAAACTGAATGAACTGGATGTGCCAGAGGGCTATACAGTATCCATGACAGGCGAAAATGAAACCATAAACGATGCGATGCGTCAGGTGCTCCTTATGATGCTCCTCGCGGTTATTCTCATTTACCTTATAATGGTAGCTCAGTTCCAGAGTCTTAAGTCACCATTCATTATAATGTTTACGATACCACTGGCATTTACGGGCGGTTTCATGGCACTCTACCTATCAGGCAAGGCTGTATCTGTCATATCCCTGATCGGATTCGTAATGCTTGCCGGAATCATAGTTAATAACGGAATCGTACTGGTCGACTATGTAAATCAGCTGCGTCGCGAGGGAATGTCCAAAAAGGATGCAATAGTAGATTCAGCGAAGACACGACTTAGACCGGTACTTATGACTGCACTTACAACAATCATTTCTATGTCGACAATGGCTATCGGAATGGGCAGGGGAGTTGAAATGTCCCAGCCTATGGCAATCGTAGTTGTTGGAGGAATGGTATACGGAACTCTCCTGACCCTGATTGTTGTGCCATGTCTGTATGACGCATTTAATAAAGAAAGAGACATGAGAGAAGAAGATATCTAACGAACTGCATAAGAATTGTATTATATACTCATAATTCTTTGACATATACCTGCAAATGTAGTATAGTCGAAAGTTGTGTGGTTACAATGAAGGGAAACTGGGCAGTCAGGAAACTCGGTTTCGTAGACTTGTTAGATAGAAAAAAAGGATGTGAATTCCTGACATTTAAATCCTGTATACAGAAAAGGAGGCCACTTATGGTTACTGCAGTTGTAGGAGCAAACTGGGGCGACGAAGGAAAGGGCAAAATAACGGACATGCTTGCCGAGAAGGCTGATATCGTTATCAGATTTCAGGGAGGAGCAAATGCCGGACATACTATAATAAATAATTATGGAAGATTTGCATTGCATACGCTTCCTTCAGGTGTGTTCTATGATCATACTACTAGTATAATAGGAAATGGTGTTGCACTCGATATTCCAAAGCTTTTTAAAGAGATTAAGGAAGTAGAGGCAGGCGGAGTACCAACACCAAAGATTCTTGTTTCTGACAGAGCACAGATGGTTATGCCTTATCATATTCTCTTCGATACATATGAAGAAGAAAGACTTGCCGGAGCATCATTCGGTTCAACAAAGTCAGGTATTGCACCATTTTATTCAGATAAATATGCTAAGATCGGTTTCCAGGTTTCTGAGCTTTTCGACGATGAGAAGACATTAAAGGATAAGATTGAAAGAGTTATCGTTCAGAAGAATACACTTCTCGAGCACCTCTATCACAAGCCTGTTCTCACAGTTGATGAAGTATATGCAACACTTATGGAATATAAGGAAATGGTAGAGCCATACGTATGTGATGTTTCAGCATTCCTTTATACAGCATTAAAAGAAGGAAAGAACGTTCTTCTTGAAGGACAGCTTGGTTCTATGAAGGATCCTGACCACGGAATCTATCCAATGGTTACATCATCATCAACACTTGCAGGATATGGTGCGATAGGAGCAGGAATTCCTCCATATGAGATAAAGAGAGTTGTAACAGTTTGTAAGGCTTACTCAAGTGCTGTAGGAGCCGGAGAGTTCGTAAGTGAGATCTTCGGTGAAGAAGCAGATCTTATGAGAACACACGGTGGAGACAAGGGTGAGTTCGGTGCAACAACAGGACGCCCACGTCGTATGGGTTGGTTCGACTGCGTAGCTTCTAAGTACGGATGCCGTCTGCAGGGAACAACAGATGTTGCATTTACAGTTCTTGATGCACTGGGATATCTTGATGAGATTCCTGTATGTGTAGGATATGAAGTAGATGGTGAAGTTACAACAGACTTCCCTGTTACAACAAAGCTTAAGAAGGCTAAGCCTGTATACAAGGTACTTCCGGGATGGAAGAGTGATATCCGTGGAATTACAAAGTATGAAGACCTTCCTGAGAACTGCAGAAACTACATCGAATTTATCGAGAAAGAGATTGGATTCCCAATCACTATGATCTCAAATGGTCCGGGAAGACACGAGATAATCTACAGATAATAATTCATGATACATTATTAAAGTGTAAAAGGTTCATAAACCGACAGACGAGAAAAACTTGTCTGTCGGTTTTTTTCATGATTTATTTTGTTAAATGTGGTAGGATAGTAGGGAGTGAAAAATATTTACGGAGGGGGTAATTATGAACCAGTTTAGATTACCATACCATTTGATCGTTGATGAAGGGATATTCGGAAGGATTCCGGCTGTTATGGAGGATGCAATTCCGGATATAGATAAGAAGAAAACAATAATCGTTACAGAAGAGAATCTGAAGGGTATATTCGGAAGTATCATAGAGGGTATTGAGAAGAGTTTTCCGGAAAGTGAGATGTATCTTATTCAGTCAGCAAGCTATGATAATGCAGTTGCACTGGCGAAGTATATAACCATGAACGATATCAAGGTTGTTATCGGATTTGGAGGAGGAACGGTTCTTGATCTTGCCAAGTTTGCTGCATTTGTCAGCAAGGCACGTCTGATATCACTTCCGACAACACTCAGTAATGACAGTCTTGCTTCTCCTGTTGCGGTTCTGGGAACAGAAGGCAAGGCCAGAAAGACATTCAAATGTACCATCCCGCATGCTATTCTCGTAGATGCATCAGTGATAATGAGCGCACCTGAGAGACAGCTTCTGGCAGGGATTGGCGATACAGTCAGCAAGTATACTGCACTTAATGACTGGAAGATAGCACACGTAGCAGGACAGGATCATGTAGATGACTTTGCATATATGATATCTAAGATGGCATTTAACTCCATCGCATATAATGACATGAAGGAGTTGAAAAGTGTTGACTTCATTAAGCGTCTCACTCAGGCACTCGTAATGGGTGGTCTTGCTATGGAGATAGCTGGAACCTCACGTCCGAGCAGCGGTTCTGAACATCTATTCTGTCATGCGCTTGAAGAAAACTATGCAGATAAGGTAAATGTACCTCATGGTATTGCCGTAGCTATGGGAAGCTACGGAGCATGCAAGTTCCAGAAGCGTAATATTGCGAAGATAACAAGAATCATTAAGGAATATAATCTTCCGGTTGTACCTTCCGATTGGAAGATAACAGAGGACATCTTCGTCGGAGCATGGCAGGGCGCAGCTGCATCACGTCCGGACAGATACACTATCCTGAACGAAATAGAGCTCTCGGATGAAATGCTGAGAAAACTGTACTATGAGATGGAAGATGTATTTGCAAATTAGAACTATTCATAGCTAACTCATTAAATGGATTTTTAAAAATCAGTTGACATGAGTTTACGCTAAGTGTTATTATCTCATAAACCATTGATGGAGAGTAAGTAGACAGAGCCTCCTTACATACAGAGAGCTGCAGGTGGTGAGAATGCAGTGTTAAGTGTTTTGTTGAATGGACTCCAGAGGGCGACCTGAACTGTGCATTGCTGATGGATATCGGTAATCTACATAGTATGGAAGACGGAGTATGAACCTTCGTAATAAAAGTTCGGCTTGTTATAAAGACATTTATGGAAATGTATTAAGCAGGCGCTAAGAGGGTGTATTGGATACACCAAGCCGGGTGGCACCGCAGGTAGATTAGATTATTCAACCTGTCCCAGCAGTTATATAACTGTGGGACAGGTTTTTTTGTAGAAACGTCTATAATTAATAAGGAGAGAAAAAATGAGTGCAAACACTTATGAGAACGGAGTAAAAGGAAGATTTGGAGAGTTCGGAGGACAGTATATTCCGGAAACTCTTATGAACGAGATTCATAAGCTGGAAGAAGCTTATGAGCATTATAAAAATGATCCTGAGTTCGTGGCTGAACTGGATAAGCTGAATCGTGAATATGCAGGACGTCCGTCACTTCTTTACTATGCAGAGAAGATGACCAAGGACCTGGGCGGAGCAAAGATATATCTTAAGAGAGAGGATCTTAACCATACAGGTTCTCATAAGATAAATAACGTTCTTGGTCA
Source organism: Eubacterium sp. (assembly GCA_017616955.1). Lineage (GTDB taxonomy): Bacteria > Bacillota > Clostridia > Lachnospirales > Lachnospiraceae > Eubacterium_Q. Next base: position 12,862 of record JAFZXD010000224.1, read on the forward strand.
GGTGCTTCTTGCAAAGAAGATGGGTAAGACCAGAGTTATTGCAGAAACAGGAGCCGGTCAGCACGGTGTTGCAACAGCTACGGCAGCTGCACTTATGGATATGGAATGTGAGATATTCATGGGTGAAGAAGATACTATCAGACAGGCATTGAATGTATTCAGAATGGAGCTTCTCGGAGCAAAGGTACATGCAGTAAAGACAGGTACCAAGGTTCTTAAAGATGCGGTAAATGAGGCAATGCGTGAATGGGTAAGCAGAGTAGATGATACACTCTACGTTCTCGGATCGGTTATGGGACCTCATCCATTCCCTACTATAGTAAGAGATTTCCAGTCTGTAATCAGTAAAGAGAGCCGTCAGCAGATCCTTGATGCAGAGGGAAGACTTCCGGATGTAGTAATAGCCTGTGTAGGTGGTGGAAGTAACGCTATCGGTTCTTTCTATGAATATATCAAGGATGACGGAGTAAGACTTATCGGATGTGAGGCTGCAGGACTTGGAGTGGATAATCCAAAGAATGCTGCAACTATGGCAAATGGTTCCCTGGGAATCTTCCATGGTATGAAGTCTCTTTTCTGCCAGGATGAATATGGTCAGATAGCTCCTGTTTATTCTATATCAGCAGGACTTGATTATCCCGGAATCGGACCGGAGCATGCATATCTTGCATCAACGGGAAGAGCTGAATATGTACCTATTACAGATGAAGAGGCTGTAAGGGCATTTGAATATCTCTCAAGAACAGAGGGTATCATACCTGCTATCGAGAGCAGTCATGCAGTAGCACATGTTCTTAAGATAGCACCGACTATGCCAAAGGACAGCATAATAGTTTGTACAATATCAGGAAGAGGCGACAAAGATGTGGCAGCCATCGCACGCTACCGCGGAGTTGAGCTTTACGAATAAATCTGGAAAGAAGAGAGGGCTTAGACATGAGCAATATATATAAAGCATTTGAGAATAAAAAAGCATTTATCGCATTTCTTACTGCCGGAGATCCGGATTATGAAACAAGTCTTGCGAACTTCAGAGCAGTTATTGAGGCTGGTGCCGATCTTATAGAGGTAGGTATTCCATTTTCTGACCCTATAGCTGAAGGTCCCGTTATTCAGGAGGCAGACATCAGATCACTTGCATCGGGAATGACAACAGATAAGGTATTTGATCTTGTAAAAGAAATCAGAAAGGAATCTGATATACCTATCGTATTCATGACTTATGCAAATCCTGTTTTCCACTACGGAACAGAGAAGTTCTTTATGAAAGCCAGTGAAGCGGGAGCAGACGGAATAATTATTCCTGATTGCCCATTTGAAGAGAAACACGAGTTCTGCGATACTGCAGAAAAGTACGGAATGGATTTTATATCCATGATTGCACCTACAAGTGAAGACAGAATCAAGCTGATAGCTTCACAGGCAAAGGGATTCATATATGTAGTTTCTTCTCTCGGTGTTACCGGTGTGAGAAGCGAGATTAAAACAGATCTTGGCTCAATCCTTAGTCTTATAAAAGAAGCAACAGATACACCTGCAGCTATAGGATTCGGTATCAATAATCCTGAGCAGGTTACAAAGATGACAAAGATAGCAGACGGAGCTATCGTAGGTTCAGCTATGGTGAAGATCGTGGCAGAGCATGGAAAAAATGCTCCTGAAAAGCTCAGTGAGTATGTAAAGAGCATGGTTGCGGCAAAGTCTGAGTAGATCTCCTTCATTAAGGTTTCCTTAAAATCCTCTGTTTTTGTTGCCTGAATGGTCATATTGTGTTTAAATAGTATCTAATCTAACCTGTGTAGCAGGTTACGCATAACACACGATTTAGTGCTGCGTTAACTGTGAATAGTTATATGGAACTCTACCGAAGACATAGTTGAAGGGCATATGGAGGAATTACATGAGAATAAAAAGATTCTGGGCGAGTACACTTATTTTAGCTATGACATTTGGCCTCGCTGCTTGTGGCGGAACGTCTGTTGATAATCCGGCAACAACCGAAGCGGTGGAAGAGCAGACTGTCGGAAATGCATCCGAAAATATAGCTGCTCCTGAGGACGAAGAAGTCGATTCAGAATTGGAAAAGGCAATCAGAGAGAGCACTCTGAAAGGAACCGGTCCGGCGAAGCTGGAAGATACGCTTAAAACTGATGAAAGTGCGGGAACGCAGCCTGTAGACGGTGATGCGATAATCGACCTGAACTTTGATGATGATGAAACGGATGGGTTCAGCGTTTATACAAACGGCGGAACCTGTGATATGAGTAATGAAGATGGTCAGCTTGTTGCAGATATTAAGAAATGCGGCTCGCTGGATTATGCGAATCAGCTTTATTGGGATGGGTTTGCTTTAAATAAGAATTGTGTGTATACATACAGTTTTGAGATATCAAGTGATATAGAGCGCCCGATAGAGTATAGACTTCAGATAAATGGTGGTGATTACCATGCATATCAGGGTGAGGTTATCGACATCGGTCCGGAGGTAACTTACTTTTCTGTTGATTTCGAGATGACAGAAGAGTCAGATCCTTCTCCAAGACTTGTTTTCAATATGGGAAAGATGGAGGGTATGGACTCCGATCCGGGCGAACATAAGGTATACATAGATAATATAAAACTTGAAGTTACGGACGCTTCAAATGCTGCTGTTATATCAGGGCTTCCGACATATGTTGATGTGGCGGTTAACCAGGTTGGTTACAAGCCCGAAGATGTGAAAACAGCGGTTGTAAAGTCGGATAAACAGGCTGAGGAGGAGTTCATCGTATGTGATGCTGCTACAAATGAGACTGTTTATGCAGGAAAGCTGGAACCGGCAAAGTTTGATAAGGGAGCAAATATTGGCACAAAGAAGGCTGATTTTACTGACCTTTCCACTCCGGGTGAATACTATGTATTTACGGAAAAGGGTGCAAGCTACACATTTAAGATAGAAGAAGAAACGTATTCTGACATTTATAAGGATACGATACAAATGCTATATAAGCAGCGTTGCGGAACTGAGACTGATGCTGTTATAGCATGGGAGTTTGCTCACAAGGCTTGTCATACCGATGAAGCAAAGGTATATGACAATCCGAGCATATCTAAGGATGTGTCAGGTGGCTGGCATGACGCGGGAGATTACGGAAGATATGTGGTTTCCGGAGCGGTTGCAGTTGCCGATCTGTTGGAGGCATATGAAGATTTTGATGTGACAGCAGATGACTTGGGAATTCCTGAGAGCGGAAATGAAATCCCTGATATTCTTGATGAAGCGAAGTACGAACTTGATTGGATGCTGAAGATGCAGGACGAGGAAAGCGGCGGTGTTTATCACAAGGTTACCGGCCTTGTATTCCCGGGTGTTGTAAAGCCGGAGGAAGAGAAGGAACAGTTATATCTGGCTCCGATATCTCAGGCGGCAACCGGAGATTTTGCTGCTGTAATGGCAAAGGCATCTGTTGTATATAAAGAGATAGATCCGGAATTCAGTTCTAAGGCACTTGCTGCTGCGGAGAAGGCATGGAACTATCTGGTTGAAGACGAAGAAGATAAGAGCTTTAAGAATCCTGAGGATATGGAAACCGGAGAATATCCGGATGAATATATCCTGGATGAGAGATACTGGGCGGCAGTAGAGCTTTATCTTGCAGGAAATGAAAATATAGAAGAATATGTAACTAAATACAAAGGCATGTTAGACATCAAAAAAGGTCTTGGCTGGGCTGATGTTGGAATGTATGCAGATTATGATCTGGTTAAGTATTCCGAAGGTGAGAGCAGAGATAAACTTATACAGCATATTTCGGAGAAAGCTGATTCTATGGTGGAACAGGCTGATAAAAGTGGATATTTCCTTACATTTGCAACTGATTTTGCATGGGGAAGTAACATGACTATCGGAAATAACGGACAGTTCCTGTACATGGCAGCAAATGTAACCGGTGATGAAAATTATGCGATACTTGCAAAGCAGCAGCTTGACTATCTGCTCGGTACCAATTCACTGGGATATTGCTTTGTAACGGGTTACGGAACATTTTCACCGAAGACTCCACACCACAGACCTTCCCAAGTTGCTAAAACTGCAATGAGCGGTATGCTGGTTGGTGGCGCTAACAAAAACCTCGAAGATCCGTATGCATC
>JAFZXD010000225.1 GCA_017616955.1 Eubacterium sp.
ATAGCAAGAGTTGTTATAGCTGTAGCTGCTGTTCTTCTGATGACCTTGGGTCTAGCAAAATGTGACTATAACGACGTTAAGAATATAGCAATCAAAATATGTTTAGAGTGTATAGGTATAGGATGAAATAAGTAAAAGAAGATATACACAGCTTATAGCGGCTGTACTTTATAATTGCAACATAAAAGGCTATATGACCGGAAGTATCTATAAAGGGGATATCAAAGGAATATGTGCCCCGGGTATAAACTGTTATTCGTGTCCGGGTGCGGTTACGGCATGTCCTCTTGGAAGTCTTCAGACAGGGCTTTTGTCATCCAAGTATAAGATTCCGTATTTCATACTTGGAACAATCATTCTTATGGGGCTTTTCCTGGGACGATTTATATGCGGATTCCTGTGTCCGTTTGGAATGATCCAGGATATCCTATACAAGATTCCGGTTCCGAAGATTAAGAAGAATAAAGTGACGAGAGTACTTTCGTATCTTAAATATATCGTATTGATCATATTTGTGATCGTAATACCGCTGGTAAAACTGGTTCCGGGATTTTGTAAGTACATATGTCCTGCGGGAACATTGGAAGCGGGTCTTCCGCTGACTATTGCAAATGTCCCTCTCCGAAGCCTCGTTGGCGCTCTTTTCTCCTGGAAAGTATTTGTGATGGTAGTAATCCTGCTGCTCTGTTCGTTCTGTTACAGGACATTTTGCAGATTCATATGTCCGCTTGGTGCGATATATTCATTCTTTGCACCTGTGGCAGTAGTGGGAATAAAAGTAGATAACGACAAATGTACTCATTGCGATGCATGTACCAAGCTCTGTCTCATGGACGTTAAGAAGGTGGGAGACCGCGAATGCATTCACTGCGGAACATGTATAAAACACTGTCCGGAAGATGCGATATCCTTTACGAAGAAACGAGAACGGACATAAATAACTACAGTTGTTAATGTTGCTTATATTTGCTATAATAAACTCTGTAGGCTTAGAAGAAATATGTCAAATAAAAAGATTATGGAAATAGAGTATAAAGTTGTAGAAAAACTTATAGAAAAGGGGTATCATATAACTTTCGCAGAATCTTGTACTGCAGGTCTTGCAGCTGCAAGAATTGTAAATGTCCCTGACGCTTCAAAGGTACTGGATGTCAGCTTCGTTACATATGCGGATGAGGCAAAGCAGAAGTATGTAGGTGTTGCTGAGGAGACTATAGCAACGTACGGTGTTGTCAGCAAAGAAGTTGCCGGTGAGATGGCAGCGGGAGCAGCACGCGCTATGGGGGCACAGGTCGGTGTTGGAATAACCGGGATTGCAGGTCCTACAGGTGGTACGGCGACAAAACCGATCGGTATGGTTTGCTTCGGATTCTATATAGATGGTCAGATCACAACTTATACTATGCAGTTTGGCGACATCGGCAGAAATAACGTAAGAACAGCAAGCGTGGATTTCTGCTACAAAAAACTGACAGAACTTTTGTATGGGAGAAGCATATGTTAAAGGTGCTCAGAAGAAATAAAACTATAGCAGGAGTTCTTGCGATATTTGCAGGTACTATAGGGCTCCATTGCTTCTATATGGGGAATTATAAAAAAGGTTTGATCTATCTGTTGTTTTTCTGGACGGGAATCCCAACGGTTCTCGGAATCATTGACGGAGCCAGACTCTTTACCCAGGTGGCTGAAGAGGATGACTTGGAAACGGATGATCAGGTAACTTCAATCTCTGATGAAACTGTGGAAGAAGTAACAAAAAAAGCAGTAGAAGAAATAGAGAAAACAGTCGAAAAAACTGAGACGGCTGAAAAAGAAGTGGTAGAAGCAGAAAAAACAGAAGCAGATGAAACTGATAAGGATCTTGGCAACTCAGATGTTGATGATATAGATGAAACAGAAGAGAATGACGAAGATGATGAAGTTGAGGAGAAGATTAAAAGCCTCAGGAAAATGAATAGCAGGAGGAAAAAGAAATGTCAGAAGTGATCAGAGACGCAGAGTTTGTAATTGATGATGAAAACGAGACAGGTATTATACGTATAGCAGATGATGTTGTTTCCAGCATCGTTGGTCTTGCTTGCACTGAGGTTGATGGTGTATCCAAGCTTACAGGCGGTATCACACGTGATATCATTTCCAGACTTGGAAAGAACAACCTGTCCAATGGGATCAGAGTTGTATATCAGGAAGACAACACTATAAAAGTTGATGTTTCCGTAGAAGTAAAGTTTGGCTTTAACATCGTAGATGTTTCCAAGGCTATTCAGGAGAAAGTGAAGCAGTCACTTTTGACTATGACAGGACTTAAATGCGACACGGTAAATGTCCGCGTTTCAAGTATAGATTTTTCTGAAAAGGAATAAATAAGGATTAATAGTATGACAAGACATGAACAAAGAGTATGTATTTTTCAGGCAGCATTTCAGATTCCGTTTCATGACGGAGAAGTTCCGAGACTGGATCTTTTTGAAGAATACAATGGTACAGAGAAAGATGAGACCTATATCAATAAAAAGGTCAGAAATATAGAGGAAAAACTGGATCAGATTGATGAATCCATCGAGAAGCATGCGAGCGGATGGAAAGTCAACAGAATCGGAAAGACAGAACTTGCAATTCTGCGTGTGGCTGTATACGAGATAATGTTTGATGATGATATCCCGGGCAAGGTTGCTGTAAATGAAGCTATCGAGCTTGCTAAGGAATATTCGGATGACAAATCAGCTTCATTTATTAATGGTGTTCTTTCAGGCTTTATAGAGGAATAGTTTGTGAAATACTATACTGTCGGACAGATTAATTCATATATCAAAAACTTAATAGGAAATGATTATCTTCTGAAGAGTCTTACCATAAAAGGTGAGGTATCAAACTGCAAATATCACAGCATGGGGCACATCTATTTTTCAATAAAAGATGAGACCGGTTCCATGCCTTGTGTTATGTTTAAGGGAAATATCCCTACAGGCCTTAAGTTCAGACTTGAGGATGGTCAGTCCGTATATATGCAGGGAAGTATTAGCGTATATGAAAGAGACGGTCGATATCAGTTTTATGCCAGGAAGATAATACAGGATGAAGATACAAAAGGTAAGCTTTTTGCCGAATATGAAAAGCTGAAGCAGAAGCTCTACGAAGAAGGGCTGTTTGATTTTGAAGTAAAAAAAGCTATCCCTGCATTTCCCCAAAAAGTCGGAATAGTAACGGCCAGAACAGGTGCGGCTATTCAAGATATAATGAATATAGCGAGAAGAAGAAATCCGTATGTTCAGCTGGTTCTTTATCCTGCAAAGGTTCAGGGAGAGGGTGCGGCAGAGACCATAGCCAGAGGAATCGAAGTACTCGACAGTATGGATCTGGATACAATAATCGTAGGACGAGGCGGTGGCTCCATAGAAGATCTGTGGGCCTTCAATGAAGAGATAGTTGCCCGTGCTATATATGCAGCAAAAACTCCAATCATATCCGGTACAGGACATGAAGTGGATAATACTATAGCAGATTATGTTGCAGACCTCAGAGCACCGACGCCGTCGGCTGCAGCAGAGCTTGCAATTCCCGATGTTATGTCAACTATAAATCGAGTAAAAAGTTATAAAGCTCAGCTTGATAGAGGAATAAGGGCAAGGCTTGGAGAGGTTAAAATGATGCTTACCAATAGTAAGCTGAGGCTCGAATCATTAAGCCCTGAAAAAAAGCTGAATGATCATCAGCAGTATCTTTCACAGCTTACAGATAAGCTGCATTATACAATGAATCAGAAATATGAATCCTATGCGAGAAGACTGGAAGTAAGTATAGCCAGACTTGATGGGTTATCGCCAACGGCGAAACTAAAAGGTGGATTTGGATATATTGAGAGTGATGGAAAGGCCGTCACCTCTGTAAACGATGTGGCAAAAGGGGATAGGATAGAGGTTACCGTTCATGATGGAACCTTAGAAGCTACTATATGCTAAAAATGGCCGCGGCAAAGTTGACAGGCTCGCAGCAAAATATGCTTGCTCAACTCTACTCCCGTACGGTGCGGGCTACCCCTAGCGGACA
>JAFZXD010000226.1 GCA_017616955.1 Eubacterium sp.
ACGAAGAGTGTGTGAGATCGAAAAAGCTGAAGAACTGATAGAAACAGTTAAATCTTTATAATAAATCCTTTCCAGTTGAATAATAATCTCTTATGTGGTATAAAGAAAGGTACGAATACAGGGTGAATTATTAATCGTAATAATTTTAGGGGGCGTTTGATGAAAAGTTGGTTTATCAATCTCGGTAATAAACTGAGTGATATGAGGAGATTTGCAAAAAATAATTTCAAAGCCATCATTTCTGTGATAGTCATTTTTCTACTTGCGGTGGCATGTCTTTCTTCTGTAATCTCCGAGCAGAGTAAAAAGTACAGGGACACAGGAAGAATGATAGCGTTAACACCGCTTTACGAAGAACCTGCTATGGCTCCTGCTTATGCAAGAAAACCATATTCATCACTGGAACTCACAGCAGAAGCAGCAGCTGCATCAGGATTTATAAATGATGGTGTAGGTGCGTACAGTGATTCCAAAAAGCTGACTGAGCAGGAACAAAAGGATAAAGCAGCTCTTGAGGCTCTTCTTGAAAGTACTGCAAATGCTGCTGAAAAAACAAGTACTGCAAGAGAAGAAGCTGAAGCACGACTTAAGAAGTATCAGCTGAACAAGATGGCTTCAGTAAACAGCAATCCGACTGTTACTATAACACCGACAGGAGGTTCTACCGTACCTGCGGCTAATCCTACATATGCAAATAATAGTGACGGAACATATCTGGGTAACTTTTTGATCACAGCATATTGTCCGTGTGCTGCATGCTGCGGAAAGACAGATGGTATCACTGCATGTGGAACGCATGCTACAGCTAATCATACTATTGCCGCTGACAGCAGATTTGCTTTTGGAACAAAAATGATTATAATGGGACAGGTGTATACGGTTGAGGACCGTGGTGGTGCCATAGTCGGAAACCATATAGATATGTACTTTAACACGCATTCCGAGGCTCTTGCCTGGGGTAAACAATATGCGGATGTATACCTATATACAGGTCAATAATACAGACATTAATTCGAAGGATTATTCCTCGAATAAAAATATAAAAATATAACCGGGAGAGGAAAAATGAGCTTTTTATACAGAAGTACAAGAAATGCAAATGAAACCGCAACAGCCAGTGAGGCTATCCTTAAGGGACTTGCCGAGAACGGAGGACTTTTCGTTCCTGATGAGATTCCTGCACTTGATGTGTCTTTCGAAGAACTGGCAGAGATGGATTATAAGGGTGTGGCTTATGAAGTTATGAGCAGAATGCTCACAGACTTTACAGAAGAAGAGCTTAAGGCATGTATCGATGGAGCATATGACAGCAAGTTTGATACAGATCTTATCGCACCTGTTAAATATCATCACGGTGCTTACATTCTTGAGCTTTTCCATGGAAAGACCATAGCATTCAAAGATATGGCACTTTCTATTCTTCCATACCTGCTTACAACAGCAGCAAAGAAGAACAATATAGATAAAGAGATAGTTATCCTTACAGCTACTTCAGGAGATACAGGTAAAGCTGCTCTTGCCGGTTTTGCAGATGTTCCGGGAACAAGAATCGCAGTATTCTATCCTAAGAACGGTGTAAGTCCTATTCAGGAAAAACAGATGGTGACCGAAAAGGGTGCTAATACATTTGTTGCAGGTATCACAGGTAACTTTGATGATGCTCAGACAGGTGTTAAGAAGATGTTCTCTGATAAAGAGCTTGCTGCTTATCTTGATGAGAAGGGATTCCAGTTCTCATCTGCAAACTCAATCAACATCGGACGTCTCGTACCTCAGATGGTTTACTATGTATATGCATATACAAGACTTGTTAAGGCAGGAACAATTGCAGCAGGAGATATGATCAATGTTGTAGTTCCTACAGGTAACTTCGGAAATATCCTTGCAGCATACTATGCTTCACTTATGGGACTTCCAGTAAGAAAGTTCATCTGTGCATCAAATGATAATAAGGTTCTGTTTGATTTCTTCACAACAGGAAAGTATGACAGAAACAGAGATTTCATTCTTACATCTTCACCATCTATGGATATCCTTATCTCAAGTAACCTTGAGAGACTTATCTATCGTGTGGCAGGAAATGATGCTGAGAAGAATAACGAACTCATGAAGAGCCTTGCTGAGAAGGGTGAGTATGAGATCACTGAAGAGATGAAAGAGAATCTGTATCAGTTCTATGGTAACTATGCAACACAGGATGAAGTTGCAGATACAATCAAGACAGTATACGGAGAGGACGGATATGTTCTTGATACTCATACAGCAGTGGCTGTTTCAGTATTTGATAAATATAAGAAGGAAACTTCAGATGATACACCAACAATCATTGCTTCAACAGCAAGCCCATACAAGTTCACAAGAAGCGTTGTTACAGCTATCGATCCTGAACTTGCAGGTAAGGGAGACTTTGAGCTTGTTGATGAGCTTGAGAATATCTCACAGGTTAAGGTTCCAAATGCAGTTAATGAAATCAGAACAGCTCCTGTAGTTCACGATACAGTTTGTGATAAGGAAGAGATGGAAGCTGTTGTTAAGAAGTTTCTTGGAATCTAAGTAAAGAAGATTTAAAAAGTAAATAAAAAGTAGTTCGCTTGTGCCATCCTACTATAAAAAACCAGGACAATTCGGGCACAGGCGAACTGTGCCCTTTTCTTATGCAAATAGTTACGCGATATCATACATTCAAGACATCGCTTTCGCTCATGGCGGGCTCTCCCGAACGGCCGCTTCGCGGTTGCTCAGCTCGCTAAGCTCTCACATCGCACTATTGTGCTCGTGAATCGCTAAGCGCCGCGACCCTTATGGTCTTGAATGTATATATCGCGTGAAATATTTATCGGCATGTAAGACCTCGCTAAGTACTCAGGCCCGCAACGGTCTCGCAAGCATATGCTGTATAATAATGTTCGCAGAACGTAGGTCATAAGAAAAGGGTGGGAAATGAAGTATATATAGATGTAGTTAGATGATTTAGGAAGGAATGGATTGAAGGAATGTACGTAATCAAGACAAGGTCAACGTTTGATAGTGCACATTTTCTGAAGGATTATGAAGGGAAGTGTGCAAATATCCATGGTCACAGATGGATAGTAACGGTAGATGTCGGCTCTGAAACTGTAGAGGAGACGGGTCCGTACAGAGGAATGGTCGTTGATTTCGGAAAGCTTAAGGCTGATCTTAAGGAAGAAACAGAGAAACTTGACCACACTCTTATAATGGAAAAGGGCAGCATCTCGGAAGCAACCAAAACGGCTATGAAGGAAGAAGGATTCAAAATGGTTGAAGTTGACTTCAGACCTACAGCCGAAAACTTATCAAAATACTTTTATGAACTGATGGCTGCAAAGGGTTATACGGTTATACGTGTCCGTGTATTTGAAACACCTGAAAACGTGGCAGAGTATTACCTTTCACAGTAAATCAGATATAACAATATGACATGGCTTGCTTGCAAGCCGATGAATATTGTTATATCTGATTAAACCTGCGAAGCAGGTGATTCTGAGTCCATGATTAAGTGCTGCGATAGCAGCGGTAGAGTATCGCGGATGAGGCTGTTTAAGCTTGCTTAAGAACAGGCTCATATGCGATACGGACTTAAGAATGGACGAAGAATTACTGTGAAAGAAACTGAAAGATATAAAAAGAATCAAATGAAATAAATCAAATAAAAGAGGGAAAGATGTACAAACTTGCGGAATGGTTTGTGAGCATCAACGGAGAAGGACGCCGTGCCGGCGAACCTGCGGTCTTCATAAGATTTGTCGGTTGTAATCTGGCATGCAATTACTGTGATACGGCGTGGGCAATCTCTGAAGATGCCGAACATGAGGGAAAATCGCTTGAAGATATAATAGAATATGTTGAAACTTCGGGGATCACTAATGTGACGCTTACGGGAGGAGAACCGCTTCTTCAGGATGGACTTGAGAATCTTATTCCGGAACTTATCGGCAGAAATCACAGAGTTGAGATTGAGACGAACGGCGCTGTCAGTATTAAATCTATATATGATATGGCACATAAGTATTCCTTGACGGATGAATTGTCGGTGACACTGGATTACAAATGCCCTGGAAGCGGGATGGAAGCTTTTATGGACATGGATAATTATGATTATCTCAGGCCAGAGGATACAGTTAAGTTTGTTGTAAGCGACAGGAATGATCTGGACAAAGCCAGGGAGATTATTGAAAGATATGAGCTGGTTAAAAAATGTGCGGTTTTTCTAAGTCCGGTCTTCGGAAGGATAGAGTCGAGAGAGATAGTTGAATATATGCTGGAACATAAGATGAACGGAGTAAAACATCAGCTTCAACAGCATAAATTTATATGGCCGCCGGATGCAAGAGGCGTATGATTTTTGTAGATAACAAATAGTATTGTTTTTTAGATGACATATGGATGATTGTCCGAAATATATATGTAAGTAGGAGAGAGATTAAAATGGCAGTAGATCAGGAAAAAATCAGAGAACATATAAGAGGAATTCTGGAGGCGATAGGTGAGGATCCGGACAGAGAAGGTCTTCGCGAAACACCTGACAGGGTTGCAAGAATGTATAGCGAGATTTTTGAAGGAATCGGATATACAAATGAAGAAATAGCCAATATGTTCAATAAAACATTTGATGCACCTGTTAACAATGACATGGTGCTTGTAAAGGATATAGAGATATTCAGCTATTGCGAACATCATATGGCTCTTATGTATGATATGAAGGTTGCTGTTGCATATATACCGAGAGACAGAGTTCTCGGACTTAGTAAGATAGCAAGAATTGCTGATATGGTCGGAAAGAGACTTCAGCTTCAGGAAAAGATCGGAAGCGACATAGCTGATATTATGGAGATGGCTACTCTTTCTCCGGACATAGCAGTTATCATAACAGGAAAGCACAGCTGTATGACAGCCAGAGGAATCAAGAATGTTCCTGCTGTAACAGTAACAACAACATTCAGAGGTGCATTTGCAGAAGATGAGAATCTTAAAGACAGAGTGCTGAGACTCATAGAGTTAAAACAGGATGATAACAGATAAGAGACTCGTTCCTTGCAGAATTAAATTATTATGATCAGAGGTTAGTAAAAATGAGAAATAAAGAAGAAGCAGTAGTAGTATTCAGTGGCGGACAGGACAGTACAACTTGTCTGGCATGGGCTGTTAAAAATTATAAAAAAGTATATGCGGTAAGTTTTGATTACGGACAGAGACACAAGAAGGAACTTGAGTGTGCATCTGAAATAGCGGAGAAGATGGGAGTGGAACATACTGTTCTGAATCTCAAAGAGTTAAATGCACTTGCACCTAATTCGCTGACAAGAGCTGATATTGCAGTTGATAAGGATGCACCTGAAGAGGGAACTCCGAATTCATTTGTTGAAGGAAGAAATCTTTTATTCCTTACATATGCCGCAATATTTGCAAAGACTCATGGAGTAACAGATGTGATCACAGGTGTTTCACAGAGTGATTTTTCCGGATATCCGGATTGCAGAGATGTTTTCATCAAGTCACTCAATGTTACATTGAATCTTGCTATGGAATATGAATTTGACATTATAACACCACTTATGTGGATAGATAAGGAACAGACATGGGAGATGGCAGATGATCTCGGTGTGTTTGATCTTGTCAGAAATGAAACTCTCACATGCTACAATGGTGTGAAGGGTGATGGATGCGGGGATTGTCCTGCATGTAAGCTTCGTAAAAGAGGATTGGATAGATATCTTGAAAGACGTGTCACAAAGTAGAGCTTAAATATATGAACATACAGAGGGCTGCGTATGAGTAAGAAACTTCTTTTTATCGTAAATCCCAAAGCGGGACGTACGGTAATTAAATCAGATCTGATAAGTATAATAGAGGTCTTTTCAAATGAAGGATATATGGTTACGGTATATCCTACAAAGAGTGGTGAAGAGACAGAGAAATATGTATATAAGAATGCGGAAATGTATGACCTGGTGGTATGTGCCGGCGGAGACGGAACTCTTGATAATACGGTCGGCGGAATCATGATGCTTGAAAGAAAGCTTAAGAAGAGAATTCACCTGGGTTACATTCCCTGCGGAAGTACAAATGATTATGCGAGAAGTTTGAGAATCAGTATGGATCCTCTTCAAGCGGCAAGAGACATCATGGAAGGTGATGTCAATCATGTTGACGTAGGAAGGCTGGAGAATACATTTTTCATATATGTCGCTGCATTTGGTGCATTTACGGATATATCGTATTCAACTCCTCAGAATCTGAAGAATGCTCTTGGACATGCTGCCTATGTACTTGAAGCAAGTAAGGCCATGTTTAATATGAAGAGCTACAGAATGAGAGTGATGTTTGACGGCGAACGTGTTGAGGGTGACTTTATATATGGTCAGGTAACAAACTCACTGTCTGTAGGAGGATTCAAAAATATCGCTCCGAAGGATATGTCATTTTCGGATGGAAAGTTTGAGACAGTTTTGATCAGAACTCCCGAATCGCCTATCGAACTTCAGCGTATTATAAACTGTCTTTTGGTGGATGACCTGTCGGATGACCTTATAGTATTCCGTAAGTCTTCCAGAGTAGTGGTTCAATGTAGAGATGAGGTTCCTTGGACAGTTGACGGAGAATATGGCGGAAGCTATAAAACAACCCGAGTATCCAATATTCGAAAAGCTATTTCAATAGTTCTGAAAGACAAGATAGATCTGCTTCAGTAGGCTGCGAAGCGGCTTATTTAGCGGTGTTTACGGG
>JAFZXD010000227.1 GCA_017616955.1 Eubacterium sp.
TGTTGGTGTTGTTATGTATGATTGTTTCGGTGTGGTAACTTAAACAATACTACTTACTTAACTCACTTTCTACTGCCTTTTTTAGAAAGCAAAACGCTACGAGACAACCTAAATCAGGCCGTCGCGCAGCGACTTAGTTCTCTTTCAGTTAAACGTACGATGAGGAATAAGAAAAATGATTAGAGAAGTCACAAGGGACGATATTCCCGTATGTGTAGATATTATAAGAAAGAGCTTCAAAACTGTAGCTGAAGAATTTGGATTTACGATAGATAACGCTCCAAGATTCACGGCATTTGCAACTACAGAAGAGCGTTTGTATTGGCAAATGGATAATGAGCCACGTCTGATGTTTGTATATGAACAAAATGGTGTTATATGTGGATACTACTCTTTGCTGATGCAGGATAATAATGAATGTGAACTCAATAATCTTGCAGTCCTTCCTGAATATAGGCATAGCGGATTTGGTAAGAGATTATTAGAGCATGCATATGAAACTGCAGGAAATCAAGGATGCAAACTCATAAACATAGGAATTGTTGAAGAAAATATACGGCTTAGGAAATGGTATGAACAGAACGGAGCCGTACATACCGGAACTAAAAAATTTGATTTCTTTCCGTTTACGTGCGGATATATGGTAAAAGAATTATAAGGTGCTATCGGATGATTCAATGGTAGGTTCTACCGGGATTTAATGTATTGTAAAGTGTTATATATCAGCCATCTTGTTTCTGATTGCAGTATTTGGGGTGATGTTGTATCATGAGAACATAGTTACTTAATATAATCGGGGTTTAAGAGGGGTTTGGTATGTCACAAGAAAAGATTAATAAACTCAAAGAAAACATATCTGTTAAATTTGTCGGCAAAGACTCGGTAATATTGAATCTTATTACTGCATTTCTTGCCGGTGGACATGTTCTTATAGAGGATGTGCCGGGAGTTGGAAAAACTACTCTTGCAAAGGCACTTGCTCAGTCTGTAGATCTTGGTTTCTCAAGAATTCAGTTTACTCCGGATACTCTTCCGACCGATGTGGTGGGAACGTCTATTTATAATTCAGATACATCAGAATTCAGAATAGTAAAAGGACCAATATACAGCAGTATAGTTCTTGCGGATGAGATAAACAGAACTTCTCCAAAAACACAGTCGGCGCTTCTTGAAGCTATGGAAGAGAGACAGATAACAATTGACGGAAAAACATTTGAACTTCCAAAGCCTTTTATGGTTATCGCAACTGAGAATCCATCGGAACAGATTGGTACGTATCCGCTTCCTGAAGCTGAACTTGACCGTTTTATGATGAGACTTTCAATAGGCTATCCGGCTCAGGAAAAGGAACTTGCTAAGAAGTATCTGGATGGAGTTATGGATAGTGACCTTTCACCTGTTCTCACAGGAAAAGATATACAGGAGATGATGGAGCAGGTAAGAGCAGTCATAATAAAAGATGAGCTTATGGATTATGCGCTCGAAATAGTAAGCGGAACCAGAAAACGCGAAGAGTTGGAGTATGGACTTAGCCCAAGATCCGGACTTGACCTTCTTATGGCATCAAAGGCAAGAGCATATGTTATGGGAAGAGATTATGTGATTCCGGATGACATTATCGACATGGCTAAGGTTGTTTTGCCGCATAGAATGATGTTGACAACTCAGGCACATATGAATAAATACACCGGAAGCAATCTTTTGGTTGAAGTGATCGATAAACTTAGAAGACCGGGTCTCCCTTCTTGAGTATAAATGAGATGTAACTGCAGAATAGTTACAATGAGACAATTGACTATGTTCAAAAAATTACAGAATAAAGATTTTAAGTCCAAAATAGAAATGTTAAAACATAGGGTTACACTGCCTCGTGTTATTTACATAGTCCTGTTGATCGGGACATGCATTCTTGTAAGTAACAAAGGAGGCGCGTTTTCCTATGTTTTGTTTTTTTCTGTATTGTTTTATGCTCCGATAGCATTTGCGTATATTCTATATACCATGTGGGCGCTCCATATATTTCAGGATATGGAGGGACGCCTTATGTACAAGAATACTTCGAAGAAATATCAGATTCAGATAGAAAATGCGGGTTTTCTTCCGATATCGGGAATCAGACTTTTTTACAGTGATGTGACTACTCTTTTTAAAGATGAATTTACGACTGATTCATTTCAGCTGATGCCTAAACAGAGTATATATATCGAAACTGAGCTGACTTGTCGTTATGCAGGGAATTATACTGCCGGAATAGAGAGGATTGAGCTCGAGGATTTCTTTGGGATAATTAAGATTAAATTTGGACTTCAGACGCCGCTCAGAGTCAGTGTTCTTCCTGTAGTCACCGACATAGCTGTTAAGGATATAACCAGAATTCTGGATGAAAGCATGATGGGAAGAAATATATTCAGACTTGATCTGACAGAAAACTTTCTTGGGAATGACCTCAGAAAATATATGCAGGGCGATTCTCTTAATACTATCCACTGGAAGAATTATGCCAGAACGGGAGAGCTTATGGTAAGACTTCCCGAAAAACAGAATTCAGATATGCTCAGTCTCATTCTGATCACCGAAGATACAGGAGATGATGTGGAGAATATTAAGAGACGTGATATTTATCTGGAATATCTTGTATCGGTGGCAAACTACTTTGCGCATATGAAAAAGCCTGTAAGGATTATATATCCTGATTCGGGTATAAAGACATTTACGATAGAAGACTATAAGTCTTTCCGAGAGTTCTATCACGATAAGCTCAGACGTATTCATGGGGCTATAGATGAGGATACCGAGAAGGCAATGTTGGATAAGTCTCTTGAAAGTATCAGTGTAAGGGTTATGTTTAAGGAGAAGGACAATCTGTTATGTCTGATTTAAAGAAGAAAATAATTGAATATCTTCTTGATGTGCCCAAAATCATAGTTTTGGCGATTCCTGTTATCGAATTGGCTCAGTACTTGAATCTTTTTGAGGTGAACAGGATATTTGCACTGTGCTATCTTCTGATATATGTTGAAGTGTATGGGTTGCTAAGGGTTTTGGAAAGAGATAAGCTATATCCGTTATTCTCAACGATCATACTTCTTGCGCTGGGGCTTATATTCAGAGATATGATCCTTTTTGAAAATATGCTTATTGCATATTTACCTATGCTTCTTATTTATATCTTGAATATCAATGCTGTAAGAAGGGTAGGCTGGGCAGTAGTTGCTGCAGTGGAATGTGGGTTATGGATATACTATTGGGATATGTCTAAGCCTGTTGCAGTATGTCTTGTTCTTATAGTTATATTGGGGATAGTGGAACTTTTGAAAAAGGACATCAGATATTATATGCCTGCGCTTCTGATAATGGGTATAGCTGTGATGTTTATTCCTGCAAATGATGAGCCTATAAGATGGATATATATCAGAAAGGCAGCACAAAAAGTATCGACTATCGCATCTTATATAGGGGATGAAGTAGGATACCGTTTCAGAGGATTATTCAGTGATGTTGATGATTTTACCGGATATGCTGAAAGCGGAAAACTGCAGGGTGTCCTTAGAGCTACTTCACAAGAAGATATATTTTATGACTTTTTCGGCAGTTGTAAGGAACCTTCATTTCGTGTGAAGGGAGCGGATTATTCCGGAATAGGTCCGGAAGGAATGACAGAAAAAAAGTCTACGGATATGTATTATAA
>JAFZXD010000228.1 GCA_017616955.1 Eubacterium sp.
ATATATCTTTTGCTTTTTTCTCAGTGTGAGATGCAAAAACAAAGTTTGTACTGGACGGAAGAACCTTGAATCCCAGTTTTCTGAGCTCTTCCGTAAACCATTCACGGGTATTTACGACCTTAGCGATCGTACTTCTGAAATATTCATCATCATCTATAACTGCTGTTCCCATCCGAATCGACGGCATATTCATCGTATATGAGTTATACGAATACTTAACATCATTAAGATATTTGATAAGCGCAGGCTGCCCCATAGCATAACCTATTCTTATTCCGGCAAGACTTCGTGACTTGGAATAAGTACGAACAACCAGAAGATTGTCATATCTGTCAATAAGATCAAGACAAGAGCTTCCTTCAGGCGCAAAGTCTATATATGCTTCATCCACTATAACGATAACGTCAGGATGTGCCTCAATAATCTTTACAATCTCCTCTTTATCCATCAGGATTGACGTAGGCGCATTCGGATTAGCTATAACCACTCCGCCGCATTCACCGAGATAATCTTCGTAATTAATCGTAAAATCATCATTAAGCGGGATATTCTTATATGGAATACCAAGGAGATCGCACCATACAGGATAAAACGAATATGTTATATCAGGGAAAAGAACCTTCTTGTCTGAGTTGAAAAATGTCATAAATGACATTCCCAGAACATCATCAGAACCTACTCCCACAAATACCTGTGATTTATCAAGCTTATGAAACTCTGCAAGCTTTTCAACCAGATCACCGGCAGTCGGATCCGGATATTTCTTCATCAGTTCATAATCCGCATTTGCCATCATATCCAAAACCTTTTTAGAAGGTGGATATGGATTTTCATTTGTATTCAACTTGATAATATTCTTATCTTTAGGCTGTTCACCCGGAACATACGGGACAACCTTTCTGATATTACTTTCCCATTTATATGCCATATCAGTATTCTCCTTCAAGCATAGCACTTTAAACTTTAATAACTACTTTATCTCATCAACTATCCACGAAAGTTTCATTCCGTTGGAAGCTTTTATGCTGATAACATCACCAGGCTTCAGAATACTCTTTATATATTCCGTAGCGGTTTCTTTATCATCATATTCGGACACCTTAAGTCCATCAGCCTGTGATGCACCCTGAGCTATAAACTTGGCACTCTCACCTATTGTAATAAGCTCATCCAAACCACCGTTTGTTTTTACAACTTCAGCAATATATTCGCCTACTTCCCTATGGTAATCATCGGAAGATGGACCAAGTTCAAACATGCTTCCGAGAACAGCTATCTTTCTGCCCGGAACATTTATATCGCGAAGTACATTTACAGCAGCCTTCATAGAATCAGGGCTTGCGTTGTATGTATCATCTATTACAGTATATCCTTTATCGGAACTTATAACCTTCTGTCTGAGCCCTGAGAAGTTCTCAAATGCAGCCGCTGCCTTCATCAGATCAAGTCCCAGAACATCACATATCGCCATTGCCACAAGTGAATTCAGAACATTATGCTGTCCAAGAGAATTCATCATAACTGTGATTCTCTTATCTTCATGAACATATTCATATGTATTGTATCCGTCTTCATAGCGAATGTTCTCTGCTCTGAAATCAGCTTCCGGATTAGTTCCGTAGAAATATGTCTTAACCTTGTTATGACCCTTTGTCTCCCAGAGAAGCTCATCGTCAGCATTCAAGAAGAGAATTCCGTCTTCATTCATACGTCCTGCTATACGCAGTTTCTCATTTCTGATACCTTCTCTGTTCTTCATGAATTCGATATGAGCAACACCGATCATCGTACATACTGCAATATCAGGAAGAACCATTCTTGTAAGCTTATCCATTCCGCCCGGTTCACTTATTCCCATTTCTATAACTGCAGCTTCCGACTCTTTATCGCACATATCTGCAAGTGTAAGAGGCACTCCCATCTGAGAATTCCTGTTACCTTCTGTATGGAATACCGGAATACAACTGCTGAGTGCAGCTGTGATCATCTCTCTTGTTGTGGTTTTACCAACACTTCCGGTAACTCCTATAACTGTCTTCTTATATAAAGATCTGATGTATGCAGCTATATCCTGCATACCATCGAGCGATGAAGGGACTTTAATATATGCTACGCCTGATGGAAGTACACTTACATCGGCCTTTGCTTTAATCTCAGCTTCATCCTCTTCCGTTAATATCGCTTTGGTTATACTCGCAACAGACGGGATAAACTTATGAGCATCTACATTTTCTCCCTTTGTTGCTACAAATAGTGTTCCTTCTTTTACTTCTCTAGAATCCAGAGCCATACTGTTAAGTCTGTATCCCATAAGCTCTGTTTTCTCATCATCACTAATACCTATCAGATGTCCTCCCGTAATATCAAGGACATCTTTAACTGTTATATTCATACTTACTACGCTGTTTCTTTTTATCCATAAACAACAGAAGCAGCTATCTCCTCTGATTTATTTTTACCGCACAGTATCTCGATCAGCTTAAGTGCAAAATCGATAGCCGTGCCAAGTCCGCGACTTGTTATATATCTTCCGTCAACAGCAACAGGCGAACAATCGGTCAGAACATTTGCTCCAATCAGTTTCTCTTCCATTCCCGGATAACATGTAGCTTTCTTACCTTTAAGAAGTCCCATACCTCCGAAAACCATAGGAGCTGCGCATATAGCGGCAAGATATTTATCTTTTGAATCATAGTCCAGAATGGTTTTCTTAACTTTATCGCTCTCGTTAAGATAATTGGTTCCGGGCATACCACCCGGGAGAATAAGCATATCTGCACTATCATCTATCTCGTCAATAACTGCATCCGTAACAACATGTATTCCTCTTGCTCCGGTAACGTTCTTATCATCTTTAATAGAGAACATCTTAACCTCTATACCGGCACGACGCATAAGGTCAACGCACATAAGCCCTTCTATCTCTTCAAAACCATCTGCAATCAAAATATACGCTTTACTCATATAATCCACCTCGCTATTCGTTACTGTTTACAGTTATCAATTAACATTATTTTACAATCTCTCCGGGATTACATTATCTCCTCGAAGAAATTATCGAGATAGTTAACTCCTATCTCTTCTATATTACCATTGTCAACCGTCTCAGAAAGCACCGGGTCTATAGGGATTCTCGCTGTGAGTCCTATCCCGTATGCAGATGCTATCTCATCCACACGGCTCTTACCATATATCTCATGTTTCTTGCCGCAATCAGGGCATTCAAAGTAAGACATATTCTCAACGAGTCCGAGAACCGGAACATTCATGACATTTGCCATCTTAACAGCTTTAGAAACGATCATTTCAACAAGCTCCTGCGGAGAAGTTACCACAATTATTCCATCGACCGGAAGTGTCTGAAATACTGTAAGAGGAACATCACCTGTTCCAGGAGGCATATCGACAAACATAACGTCAACGTCACCCCACATAACATCTGTCCAGAACTGTCCGACAGCACCGGCTATAACAGGTCCTCTCCAAATAACAGGATCATTCTCGTTATCTACAAGAAGATTTATAGACATAAGCTTGATTCCTGATTTGGTATCTACAGGAATGATTCCATTTTCAACTCCCATAGCCTTCTGATGCACGCCAAATGATTTCGGAATAGAAGGACCGGTTATATCAGCGTCGAGAATAGCTGTTTTAAGCCCTTTCTTTCTTGCATTTACTGCCATAAGCGAAGTGATAAGCGACTTACCTACACCACCCTTTCCACTCATTATAGCTATAACTTTCTTTACGTCCGAATATTCATTGCTGACCTTACGAAGGCCTTCCGGCATAGATCTGGCAAATGCCTTATCCATAGCTTCCTTCTGTTCTTTAGTCATTTCTTCAGCCATTATATAAACTCCTTTTTTCAATACGTGGTCATAATTTTACTCCAATATGGTTTTTGTGTCAAAAAAATCTTTTAATCTTTCAGCCCATATACTATAATCCTTTTATCCTTGCAAAGAGAGGTAATAACATGGAAATAGAACGCAAATTTTTATTAAAATATCTTCCCGAAAATCTGGAGTCTTACGAGCACCACACAATCGTGCAGGGCTACGTAAATACAGAGCCTGTAGTAAGAATCCGTCAGTATGACGAAAACTATATTCTCACCATCAAATCTTTGGGACTGATGGAACGAATCGAGATTGAGAAAGAGCTGACCGAAAAAGAATTCAAAGAGCTTTCAACCATGGTTAAGGGAAATGTCATCTCAAAAGTCAGATACAAGATACCTTACAATGAATACACCATCGAACTTGATATATTTAAAGAAGAATTCGAAGGACTAATCATGGCCGAAGTCGAATTCCCTGACAAAGAAAAAGCCGAGAGCTTTGTAGCCCCCGACTTTATGTCAGTCGATGTAACAGACGATCCTAAGTTCCATAACTCTCAAATGAGTGTCATGGATAAAAAGGAAATCTCTGATTTTCTTACCTGTCTCGATTAAATCTGTCAATTATATCCTCAATATCAGGCATATGTGGCTGTAATGCCTTCTTTATCACTATTCCGGTTATAAAGAGACATATGATAGAAACAATAGCAGGATACAGGATATAGTCTATAGCATTATTCATACTGGTAAGAATGATACTGATAGTCTGCGCATAAAAACACAGATGGAAAGTATCCTTGAGTGTCATAGGTATCTTTATTAGTGATGTTGCGGTTCTGAACAACACAGTAAAGATTCCAGCCACAAACAGGTATTTAAGCACATTAAATGCCGCCACACCGATCACCGATATGATAAGTAATATGTAAAATGCAGGTACCATGTTGATCAGGTCCTTATTTGTGAACCCATCCCACAGATATGCTCCGATATCAAATGAATACAGTTCATTGTACATACTGTTATCTTTTGATCCGGCATAAGATACCATCTTAAACTTTCTTTTACCAAATGCGATATATACACCATTCTTCTCAAAGTCATCTTTGGTGAACTC
>JAFZXD010000024.1 GCA_017616955.1 Eubacterium sp.
TTAGTTTCAGCGGAAGGACATCCCGCAAGTGTTATGGATATGAGCTTTGCTAACCAAGCGCTTGGAATTGAATTTTTACTTAAAAACAAAGGAAAATTAGAAAATAAACTTTATAATCTTCCTTATGAAGTTGATGTTGAAATTGCAAAAATCAAACTTGATGCAATGGGCATTAAAATTGACACACTGACACCCGAACAGGTTGAATATTTAAACAGCTGGACAATAGGAACTTAAAAAGAGGAGAAAAAATGGAGATAAAACCTTTAAATGATAACGAAGGTATACAGATAGTTAAGGATTCTGCTGATGAGATTGAACTTAAGGCAACTACGGATATTAAGAGAATAATCCTTTTCAATGATTATTATGATGGAAATTGGGAAATCTATATAGATGGAGTAAAGTCCAAAATGTTCCGAGCTAATTATCTTTTTAACGGAGCAGTTGTAGATCCCGGAAGTCATGACATAAAAATAGTATATGATTCATCAAAGATTAAGATAAGTATTGTTATCACAATTGTAACGGCAACACTGATTATTTTTTGCATTATCATATCTTCTGTTATGGCAATAAAGAGGAAAAAAACGGAAGATGAAGAAAAATCCGAGATGAATGAGGTTGGAGAGAACTAAGATGAGAGACGTTGTTATTGCAATTACGGCTGCGAGCTATAGTGGAAATAAGGGAGCGGCTGCGATGCTGCAGAGTTCCATAAGACAGCTTCATAATAAATATGGTCAGAGGTTGAAAATCAATCTGATGTCAGTCTATCCGAAGGGCGATAAAGAACAGGTTCCTTGGGATTTTGTAAATATAGTATCGTGTAAGCCTGAGCAGCTTCTGTTTGTTGCTTTTCCGCTTTCTATTCTTTATTGGCTTTTCAGATGGTGCCCTCCTATCAGATGGCTCCTTCTGAAGAATAAGATTCTCAAGGCTTACAAAAATACAGATGTAGTTCTTGATGAAGCGGGAATCTCTTTTGTAGATAGTCGTGGATTTGTAATGAATACATATGCGTTTGTATGTGCGGCTGTGCCACTTATGATGGGAGTTTCTGTGGTTAAGTATTCACAGGCATTAGGAACTTTCAAAAACCCCTGGAATCGTTTCCTTGCAAAGTGGATTCTTCCGAAACTTTCTCTCATATGTGCAAGAGGACAGATTACTTATGATAATCTTGCCGGAATTGGAATAAAGGATAATGTAAAGCTCTGTGCGGATGGAGCTTTTACTATGGAAGATGAACCTGCTGCCAGAGAAATGGTTGATAAGGTTAAAGCTGAAGACGATTTCTATTCAGATGCCGATGAGAAGCTTGTTGGCCTTTCACTCAGTAGTGTTGTTGAGAAGAAATGTACTAAGCTTGGTATTGATTATGCTGAAATAATGGCTGACTTTATCAGATGGCTTAATAGCGAAGGTTATAAGGTTCTGATAATAGCAAATGCGGCTCGTATTGAAAGTGAGAAAACAAGAAATAACGACTTGATGATCTGTGATAAAATATATGATTCTCTTGAAGATAAGTCTATGACCCGTTGGTATCATAAGGAAATGGATGCAGAAGAGATTCGTGAGTATATCGGTTCATGTCGCTTCCTCGTTGCTTCACGTTTTCATTCTATGATCGGGTCTCTTGAGAAGAAGGTTCCGGTTCTTCTTATCGGATGGAGCCACAAGTATAAGGAAGTTCTGGACTTCTTTGAGCTTGGACAGTATGCTATCGACTTTACAAAGCTTGATCTGGAAGATCTGAAGAATGCATTTGTTACATTTGTCGGAGACGAAGATACTATCAGAGCTAATATGGATAAAAACTATGATGATGTAATGAAGTCTTCAAGACTTAATATAGAATATACCTCGGAAGTTATAGATAAAATCGTTAAAAATTCATAGCATTGAATCTGTTACCTAACGGATACAAGGAGGAAAAATGGAAGAAGAGCTTTTAGAAGAGAATAGATCTGATATAGATAATATTGAGAGTATAGAGAGTAATAACCCGGAACAGGAAACAGATGTTGTAGACGAGAAGAAAGCACGTAAGAAAAAAATCAAGAGAATAATCAAGATTCTGTTCCTGGTAGTTGTAGCTGTTTTTCTAGTGCGATATTTTTACAAGAACAAAGAAGACTTTGCAAAAATAGACTTGTCTCGAATTAATATTCGTGTCTTTCTTATAGCGGTTCTTATACATTTTGTGTATAAGACGATGCAGGCGTCTCTTTGGCACTATATTACATATCTGAACGGATGTTCTATCAAGTGGTGGGATGCCGTTGTAGCTTATCTTATATCGATACTTGGAAAGTATATTCCGGGAAAGGTTTTTATGCTTCTTGCCAGAATACCCGCTTATGAGGAAGAGGGTAAGTCAGTAGCAAAGGTATCTGTGTCTTTCCTGATAGAAAATATATGTACACTTTTAGGTGCGGCATTTCTGTTTATAATATCGCTGTTTTTCATCCCATCGAATGTATTTAATGAGATGTCTGCTCAGTATGAAAAGTATAAATGGGCAGTTCTGATAGTGATCGTTCTGTTCTTTATCTGTATCCATCCGGCAATCATTAACTTCTTCCTTGATATATTACAGAAGTTGACTAAAAAGGATAACCTTAAGATACCTATGACATACCCACAGATGCTTAAGGTGGTAGTTTTGTTTATACTTAACTGGATGGTACTTGGAGTTGGTTACTATTTGGTGGTATATGCATTATATCCGATTGGTCTGGAATATATGCTATATGTGGGTGGCGTGTTTGGTCTGGCTGTTATGGCTGGAATACTCGCTTTATTTGCTCCTTCAGGCGGAGGAGTCAGAGAAGCGGTTATGATTGCGCTGCTTATACCTATCATACCGGAAGACAATGCTGCAGAATATGCAGTTGTAATATCTCTTGTTGCAAGACTTTGGATGACAGTATCCAAGTTTTCTGTAATAGGATTAGGATATTTTGCTGATATTATTAAAAAGAAGATAAAAAAAATAAAAGTTAAAAAGGTGACGGAATAGATGAATATAGCAGTAATCTTTGCCGGAGGTATAGGACAGAGAATGAAGTCCAAAGGACTTCCGAAACAGTTCCTGTCTGTACACAGCAAGCCTATAATTATTCATACCCTGGAGCATTTTCAGAATTCTGAATATATAGATGCAATCTGTATCTCTTGTGTACCGGAGTGGATAGATTATCTGAAGGGACTTCTGAATCAGTATAATATCACTAAGGTAAAGGATATAGTACCGGGTGGTGAAACCGGGCAGATGTCTATAGTAAATGGACTCAGAGCTGCCGATAAATGGGCTAAAACATGTGAGAGTGACCGACACATTGTTCTTATTCATGACGGTGTTCGTCCGCTCATAGATGAAAAACTTATCAAGAACTGTATTGATTCGGTTAAGAAGTATGGTTCGGCTATCACGAGCGTCGCTGTTAAAGAAACGGTTTTGATGGTTAAGGACAGCGATACGGATGAGATAGATTATATCCCGAATCGTGCAAATACAAGACTTGCCAGAGCACCTCAGTGTTTCTGGCTTGATGAGATTTTAGAAGCTGAAGAAGAAGAAATCGCCAAGGGAAATATCAACTATATAGATTCCTGCAGTCTGATGCAGACAAAAGGTCTTAAGATGCATCTGGTTGACGGACCTATGGAGAATATCAAGGTTACAACACCTGATGATTTCTATAGTATGAGAGCACTTCTTGATGCGAAGGAAAATGCTCAAATCTATGGTGAAGATTAAAAAGATGACATATACGGAGTGAATAAGATTATTATGGCTAATTCAAATGATAACAGATTTATTAATTCGGATTACGGACGTAAGTCAAAAGTATGGCTCGTAGTTGCAACACATAAGGCTTTTCCTATGCCGACCGATAAGATGTATATTCCTCTTCATGTAGGGGCAGAAGGAAAGATAAATGAGGATGGAACTCCTCTGGATCTTGGATATCAGAAGGATAATACCGGAGAAAATATCTCTGCAAGAAATCCTCAGTTCTGCGAACTGACAGGTTTGTACTGGGCATGGAAGAATCTTGATGCGGACTATATTGGTCTTGTTCATTACAGAAGATATTTTCAGAGTACGGCAGCTCCGTCGGGTGCGAGAACAGGCGTATATAATGCCGTAAGGGGACTTGATGAAAATACAGACAAGTGGATGGCTTCCAGGTTTAATCAGATCCTTACTTATAAGCAGCTTCGTCCGTTACTTGATAAATATAAAGTTATAGTGCCGAAGAAGAGACATTACTATATTGAAACTCTTCATCAGCATTATGAACATAATCATTATATTAAAGAGCTTGATACCGCAAGGGATATCATGCTTGAGAAATATCCTGAGTATGCTGCTGCATATGATAAGGCAATCAATCGTACCTGGGGATATATGTTCAATATGATGATACTCGACAAGAAGCTTATGGATGAATATTGTACATGGCTTTTTGATATACTGTTCGAGTTATCGGAGAGAATGGAAAATGCGGCATCTGATCTGGGACGTGAATTAACAGGTTTCGAAAATCGTTTCCCGGGAAGAGTCAGCGAGAGGATATTCAATGTATGGCTTGAGCATCAGCTGGAGACAGGACGTGTTAAACCAAGTGAGATAAAAGAGATCCCATTTATGTATATGGAGAAGATAAATCTTTTGAATAAGGGAGTTACGTTCCTTAGGGCTAAGTTCACAGGAAAGAAGCCGGAGAAGAGTTTCTAGTACTCGGTCCCGTAGTTTGACAAAGAAGGACTGATATACTAAAATTATGAAGATTGCGAAAGGATATATACAGTAGCAGTACGGAAAGGAAGGTTTTACTAAATTGGAAGTAAAGGAAAGGGTAATAGATCTTAGACAATATTTTCTGTTTGTCTGGGAGAATGCTATAGTATTTATATTAGTGGTTTTGGCTTTTGTTTTTGGAATGGCAGGTTATAGCTATAAAAAACAAAAGAACGGAATGGATTTTGTTGCAGAAGAGAAAACAAATCTGTCTGCAGTCATATCTCAGAATCATGATGCATTTTACGGAATAAACAGTAAAGGTAAATTCACAGATGCAGATCAGCCTGATAACACATTCAATTCAAGCGCAAGACTTTTTGTGGATTTTGATTACAGTAGTATTGAGAATAACAGTAACCTTGACTTTACTCAGATGACTACTAAAGTTCAGCAGGATGCTATGCTTCTTTTAGTAAGTGATACAGCATTGAATAAAGTGATAAATGACTTAAAGCTGAATGAATACGATGATATGAAGAACCTTACTACAGATGATTTAAAGTGGATGATCAACAGGAACTTCCTTGGAGTTAATATATTCCAGATTGTAGTAACAGATGTTGATCCGGAAAGAGCTCATCTTATTGCGGATGCTGTTGTAAAAGAGTTTTTTGAGTCTTCAAAATCATTTAAGACAATAAGCAAAGTTGAGATGATCGACAGTGCGAGTGTTCCTAAGCCGGGGCTGGAAAATAAGGTTATCCCGGGCGCTGTTGATAAGAAGAAGCTTTTAAAATATGCAATAGTGGGATGCGCCGGAGGTGTGTTCCTTATGGCGGTGATCCTGCTTATTATCTATATATTTAAAGATGCAGTTCGTACTGCAATAGATCTTGCATTTGCAGATTTAAAGCTTTTTGGATCAGTATCTCGTAAAGAAGCGACTAAGAAAGAATCATATAGAAGAATTGCATATAATATAGCTCTTGCAGATAATAAACAGGTTCTTGTAGTTGTACCGACAGATTCAAAGTCAGAAGATGATGCATTCGTTTCAGGAGTTGAAGAAGTTCTTAAAACAACTGGAAAAACTGTTGGTATAGTATC
Source organism: Eubacterium sp. (assembly GCA_017616955.1). Taxonomy (GTDB): domain Bacteria; phylum Bacillota; class Clostridia; order Lachnospirales; family Lachnospiraceae; genus Eubacterium_Q. The sequence goes on from JAFZXD010000024.1 coordinate 5,867, forward strand.
CGGTGAAGATACAGACTCTGCTACTTTAGTTAAGAGTGTTGAGAATGCAAAGAACAGTAATGATATAGTTATCATATCTGTCAGAAATATAAGAGATTATGCAGATGCCACACTTGCAGCAGTAAATGCTGATAAGGCTCTGATTTTTGCAACTTTCGGAAAAACACGAATGAAAGACCTTATATATGCTAAGAGTGAGCTGGATAAGACAGGAACTCCTATTCTGGGAGCTGTTCTGAATCAGGCTAGATATATATAAAAGTTACTGTGAATAGTAACGTATAATCTGTAATAAATCTAATATAAATCATAATATAAAGGATTATATAAAAAGATGAATATTGCATTGATAATAGCCGGTGGATCCGGCCAGAGAATGGGACAGGATATTCCTAAGCAGTTTATAACCGTAAATGAAAAACCGGTAATAGTATACACTATGGAAGCATTTCAGAATCATCCGGAGATAGATGCGATTGCAGTTGTATGTATTGAGGGATGGGAGAATGTCCTTTGGGCTTATGCGAAGCAGTTCAATATAACTAAACTGAAACATGTTATCCATGGTGGTGACAATGGTCAGGGATCTATAAGAAATGGAGTATATGAACTCGAAAAGCATTATGACAAAGATGATATCGTTCTTATACATGATGCAATCCGCCCTATGGTATCGGCAGAAATCATATCAGACTGTCTTGTAAAAACTGTCAAATTCGGCAATGCAATTACAGTTATACCATGTGCAGAAGCTATGCTTCAGACAGATGACGGAAAAGTATCGGTTGGTAGTTATCCAAGAGACAGACTGAAGAGAACTCAGACTCCTCAAGGTTTCAGATTGGATAAGATATGCGACCTTCATAGGCGTGCACTTGATGCAGGAATAACCAATTCTGTTGCTTCTTGTACACTTATGATCGAGATGGGAGAACAGGTTCATTTTTCTTTGGGATCTGAAAAGAATATTAAACTTACCACAGTAGAGGATATTGATATATTTAAGGCACTTCTTCTGGCTAAGAGATCAGATTGGTTGAAGTGATGATTCTACGTGATTGTTGAGAGGAAA
>JAFZXD010000229.1 GCA_017616955.1 Eubacterium sp.
AGGGAATATAGAGAAAAATTATGAAATAATAAAGGGTGCTATAGAGAAGGCGGCTAATCAGGATGTGGATATGATCATCTTTCCGGAATGCGCTTTATCAGGATATCCGTCGCGTGATTATCCGACTGCAAAGGAAGTGGATTATAGGTCCGTTTCAGATAAGATAAATGAGCTGAAAGAATTATCGGACAGATTCAGCATAGGAATTCTTGTTGGAACAGCTGCTCAGGATGATAAAGCATATGACAGAGTTTATTTTATAGCTCCGGGAAGACCATTTCAGTGGTATGACAAGAGAGCGCTTTGCGGAAAAGATGCGAAGAACTTTTCAACCGGATCTTCTAACGGCGTTTTTGAATACAAGGGACATTCTATCGGAGTTCGTATATGTTGTGAGTTAAGATTTCCGGAATACTTCAGAGAACTCTATAAAGCTCATACAGATTATAATGTAGTTCTATTTAATGATGTTTCCGAGAAGGATGATTCATACAGATATCGTATGATCAAAAGTCATATGGTAACAAGAGCGGTAGAAAATGTTACTCCAACCATCTCGGTTAATTCTTCAAGACCATATCAGACCGCACCAAGCTGTTTCCTGGATGCATCGGGAAATGTATTGGCGGAATGCAAACGTAATAAAGAGGGAATGGTCGTATACGAATATAAACAAAAAGAGTTGAATTCTTGCGAGAACAGTAGAAAAAAACATTCGGATTCTTTGCTGGGAATATAAAAGATTGTCATTCGCGACAGAATTATTACTTCTTGCAACAGATTACAACGATATATAGATCCGATGTAGTATTATCTGATCATCAAAGAGAGATTACTAAGTAATCTAAAAAAGTATTAAAGAAAGATGAGGATGAAACTATGAACGGAACAAAGAATGAAGAAGTAAAAAAAGAGTATTCGGGAAGAAGAGTATTGATTTATTTATTGATAGTTATCTGTGGAATACTTGCATGTATTTTTGCTTACAGAGAGAATTTTTACTTATGTGTATTTATTGCATTTGCCGGTGGACTACTTGGTTCCTGGGAAGGACGAGAGAGATTCTTACTTAAAAAAGAATGCGATAAGTAAGTTTGACATGCTTCGCTTGAAATATTTGCGTAAATATCGTAGTATATAGCCTGGTTAAAAAACCGGTGGAAAACTTCCGTGAAGCAGTGTGAGGAGTTGAAGTTATTACGAGTACTACAGCAATGAGAAAAACAGCATACGGCAGAAACGTAAAGAAGAAAACGGTAAGAAGCAGTTCAGCAAGAAACGTAAGACCCAGTTCGGTAAGAAAAAGCTCATCCGGAAGAAAAAAGACGAATACATCCACATATGACGGAACATTATTATTTATCAGAATCATGTTCGGATTACTCATAGTTATGTTGGTGGTATTGGTAGGAGCTATGATTCTTACTTCGACGGATGGAATAACATTTTCATCCCAAAGTATCAAATATACAGCGTCTTCTATGGATGAACGTAAATATCTGTGGGACGTTCTGATGAAACATTTTGATGATAACGAGACGGCCGTTTTGGGACTGATGTGCAATATACATGAAGAGTCAAACTTTCAGTCTTACAATCTGGAGGATCACAACAATACTATTTGGGATATCTCGGATGAAGACTATACATATATGTTAAATAAGGGCTCTATCTCTAAAAAGGATTTTCTTGAAGCAAGATTCGACGGTAATTCTTCAGGATATTGTAATTCTTATGGACAGTGGCACAATCTGAACGGTGGATATGGATACTGTCAGTATACTGCCTATGAGAAGAAAAAGGCATTATACGATTTTGCGACAGAGTGGTTTGACAAGGGCGGAGAAGGCGAAGGTCTGTCCTTTGATATAGCTGATCCGAAGATGCAGGCAAGTTTTATAGTATACCTGTTGGATAATGATCTATCAGATATAGACTATCAGATGAGAACTGCCGAAAGTATAGAAGATGCCGTATATATATGGGTATCAGAGTATGAGTGTCCGGAGGGTGAATATCATTCTGTAGCACTTTCCAGAGCTGAATGCGCAGAAGAGATCAGAGAATACTGTACTTCAGAAGAGAATACCGGTGGAGATGCGCAGAATTATTGATAGAACATTTGCATAGAATATATAATAAGGTGGTGTGAGTAAATACTCATATCACCTTTTTTAATACAATAGAAAACTGTGTTTGCTAGAAATCGACATGCTTTGTTCTATATGGTATATTGTAAATGTTCAGTGTTACAAAAAATATAAGCGAATGTTGGAGGGTAACTTTATGACAGAGTACGAAAAAATGGTTGCCGGTTTATTATATAATCCCGAAGATAAAGAAATCATTGATGAACAGATGATATATATGGACAAGCTTTGGGAGTTTAATCAGTTAAAGCCTTCGGAATATGAGAAAAAGGTTCAGTATATGAAAGAGGTTTTTGCTGAGTGTGGTGAAGATAACTATATAGAACTTCCTTTCAGAGCAAACTGGGGTGGACATCATGTGCATTTCG
>JAFZXD010000230.1 GCA_017616955.1 Eubacterium sp.
CGTCATTGTTAAAGCACCCAGATACTCAGTGTCGTCGTCAAGGATCATTTCAGCCCACTTGCAGTAACCCGCGTCGCCGGAATAATCATAAGAAGTATCCAGTACAAAGATCGGGGCGTCATTCATAATTATTTTCTCATCAGATCCGACAACGATTTCCGATGGAATATCTGTATCGATATCTTCACTTACACTTGTCTCATCACTGACATCCGTCTCATCACTGACGTCCGTCTCATCACTGACGTCTGTCTCATCAACCGACTCAGTAGTTTCTTCTTCAATCGTTTCTTCAGAATCAGCAGTGGAAAGAGCTACATGAGCAGGGTCCTCTTCTACTGCACAGGCAGATAAAACGGCCGTTGTTCCGATCGTCAAACTAAGTATCAAAACTGATGCTGTTTTCGAGATTTTTCTATAGTTCAAAAGATTCTTTATTCTCATTTTAACCTCCATGGCACCAAGACCAAGACCGCTGAAGGCTGTTCTAGCTAATCCGAACGGTTCCTTAACGGAATGAAGGACTATGGATCGGCAGTATTCTTTCTTTATATCCTGACCAAGCTTCTCAACAACCTCTTCGTCACATCGCATTTCCAGATCAGAACAGAACAAGGCGTATGCCAACCAAACCAACGGATTAAACCAGTGCAAACAGACTATCAGGAATCCTATCATCTTGATGAATCCGTCATGATTCTTGATATGGATCTGCTCGTGAAGGAGCAGATAATCTTTCTCTTCGTTTTTGATATGAGAAGGAATACAGATCTGAGTCTTGAATATACCTGTTACAAAAGGTGTATCTGTTTTGTCGGTTTCCAAAAACCTCCCGTCGGATGATCTGACACAGTTCTTAACAAATTTCTTAACCTTTATGTACTTATATCCTGCATAAGAGAGCATTACAATGATCCCTCCGACCCAGATGATACAAAAGATATCCTCTTTGTCGATCGCTGCATTCTGCTTAGATGCCGCAGCTTCATCGCTGATCATCTTACTCTCGCTGACTTCAGTCTTATCAGGAGAGATCTTTAACTTGTCAGTTACAGCATCTTTCGTATGAACAACACTATGGTCATCGTCAGCAAGTTGCACCTGATGTGTCTCGGTCATCTCATCAACCTCAGAAAGAAAGATATTCATGATACTGAGATGAGAATCAAAGTTAAAAGGACACAACAATCTGAAGGCTACAATAACCCAGAACAACAATGTAAGTTTCTTGGAATACTTACGAAAGACCAGGCGGAACAGCATTACGATCAAGATCGCAATACTACCGTAAAGACTCATTTCAATTACCTTTTGTAAAATAGTGTTCATTTCTCTTATTCTTCTGTATGTTCCTCGATCATATCTATAAGCTTTTGTGCTTCGTTCTTACTCAGGCAACGATCTCCAAGAAACGAATTGACAAACAGCGACAGCGATCCGCCGAAACTCTTCTGGACAAGACTCTCACTCTGGTATTTCTGAACCATCTTCTTGTCGACAATATAATCAACTATCGAACTCTCGTTTTTGATTATATTTTTGTCGCCTAGACGCTTTAGCATCGTATATACGGTCGATTTCTTCCATCCGAAACGCGAATCACAGATGCTTACCAGTTCTCCTGAACTAACAGGGGCCTTCTCCCAAATGATCTCCATTAGATCAAATTCACTATCGCCAATTAAGATCTCTTCCATCGTATACTCCTGATCTTAAGATTAGTACTATTCTGCTTCCGGAAGCGGTACGATTCAACCCCGACGTCTGGGTAAAATGTATCGCACAGAATAGGTCTACATTCGTAGATTATCTCTAGTCTACATGTATAGACCTTATATGTCAATCTATTTTTCGAAAATGGCAAAAAAGCGAATCTTGGCTTATGTTATAATGTGCGAAGAAATAAGGGGAGGTATCATTTATGCCACACAGCGGAGGCGGAGGATCACATGGTGGAGGATCTCACGGTGGTTCTCACGGCGGATCATCTCACAGAACATCATCACATTATTTTCCGGGATCGAAAAGATACAGACGTCATTATTATGACGGAAGAGAAGACGAGTATTTCTATTCTAATGCAGCACCAAGAAAGAGCGGATTATCGGGTATTCTGTTCATCTTGGTCTTTGGCGGTTTCTTCATTTTCGCCATGCTCTTCTCCACCTTTAACTCAGCACCGAAAAAACTCGAGGAGAACTATACAAGACCCAGTTCAAGGATCATCGACAACATCGATATCATTGACAACGACAGTGAACTTGAGGATGCTCTTGAAGAATATAACGACATAACAGGTATCTGCCCTGTCGTTTATACGATGTATGTCGAAGACTACATAGATGACTGTTCTGATCTCGAAACATTCGCATATGAAGAATATATTAGAGAGTTTAGCGATGAGAGACACTACCTCTTAGTATATGCTATTCCTGAAAACCAGTTAGAAGGATACGTTTCAGGTGAGATCAAAGTTCCTGATTTCGTATGGGAGAGCATGATCGGAGACGACACTGATGCTCTTTATAACGAGAACACATTTGTAAAGCAGGTACAGTCCGGTCTTGACGCAGGCTTAAATCCGGGCGAGGTTTTCGCTGATGCAATAAGGGACATGAGCAAATATGACAGTCAGCGCCTTTCAAGAAAATGGTACACGAACCTCTCAGCTCTGACACCAGTGATCTTTGTAAGTCTCTTTTTCGTGATACCGATAATATTCATGGTCAAGAATTATAAGAAAGAAAAAGAATTCGAATATGAGGAAGTTCCTTTTACAGACGAGGATTCACCAATCGCTGCCGCATATGCCAATCCGACTCTGACAAACTCGGCTACTAAGGCCGGCAGTATAGTATCAGCTGTTGTGATATCGATATTCGCACTTGTCGGTATAGGACTGGTGATCGGAGGACTAAAGTCTTTCAAAGGCGGAGACAGAACAGGACTGCTCATGATGGGATTCGGCGCAGTTTGGACGATATTGATCTGTAAACCTCTAGTCCAGACTCTTAAGAACTTTTCGAAAAAATCAGATGATGACGACGATGATTACAGAAGTTATGATGACTGAATAAAGATATACCCCCATTAGTGTGACACCAGTCCAACTAATGGGGGTAACTTCATTATATCTGGCGGAGACGGAGAGATTCGAACTCTCGTGCCGGTTGCCCAGCAAACGCATTTCGAGTGCGCCCCGTTATGACCACTTCGATACGTCTCCACGTGCATATAAGAATATATGGATTTAATAAAGAAAAGTCAAGAAAGGAAATTCAGTATTGCCATAGGTCGATCTACGATCTTAAACTCAGGATCAGGTTTTACAGGCTTTCTCTTGTTGCCTTCCATGAACCACGTAGCCTGAAGGGTATACATTCCCATATCTCTAGCACCATAGAGTTCATTGCTGCCACCGTCTCCGACATAGATAATATCCTTAACCGGTGCACCAAGAGCTACTGCAGCCTGATGATATATCTCAGGATCAGGTTTCTTAAGACCTATCTCACATGAGAGGAGCACTGCGTCAAAATATGAGAAAAGAACACATTCTCTTATCGGATTAACCTCTTCACTATAGCAGTTGCTTACAAGTCCGATCTTTATATTAAGGGATTTAAGAGTATCGAAAAGCGGAATAAGATCCTTATGATAGTGCTTTATTGTCTCGAACGTATTCTCTTTCCTCTTCTTAACTATCGTCTCGAAAAGCTTATCGTCATTGATTCCATTGACTCTCATTATCTCAGCTATCGTATCTTCGAATGTCATCTTTCCAAGAGTTCTCGCGTCATCTGTTGCGTCCCAGATCTTGCGGAATTTCTTCTCGGAAATATGGAGATCTTTGGCGATATGCTCTCCAAAATATAACGGAGAGAGGTAGTTAGTCACCAACGTCTCATAGAAATCAAAAATAACGGCTTTAGTCATATATCATTCCTCCAAAAATGTGTATATAGATAATACCATTTGGGAGGTTAAAGGTCAAAAATGTGATATCAGTTTCCGTTGGCCTCGTTATATCCCTGACGAACCGCTTTTGCAAGCTGATCAGCGCAAGAAGTAGGCTTCATTCCGCAAAGATTTCCTGTGAAAACAGACTCGATCTTATCTACGGTCCAGCCCTCAACAGCCTTAGAAATAGCCTTTAGGTTACCATCGCATCCGCCATAGAATTTAATGTTGTGAACGACATCTCCGTCGAGATCGAATTCGATCAGGTGTGAGCATGTGTATTGTGTCTTATATTGATGATGTGTCATTGTAATTCTCCTGTTAATATCAAATTTGTTTTAGAAAACGCGATGCGTCAGATCAGTGTGTGTATTATAG
>JAFZXD010000231.1 GCA_017616955.1 Eubacterium sp.
GATTGGAAACTTCTGTTGCTAAAGAAGAAGTAAGTGAACAATCTGCATTCAGACAGAGTCTCGCTTCCGGATCAAGTTTTATTCCTCTCTTAAGCTCTTCGAGAGTATTCATTACCTCTCCGTATCTGTCCAGCTGATCACGGAAGAGATTGGTTACCACTATAACCTTCGGTCTGATATAAGGAATAACCGTCTTTAGTGCCGCCTCGTCACACTCAATTATCGCGTACTTCCTTCTCGGTTTTCCGCTTAGAGTGGCACTCCAAGTAAACTCTGCAGTTATTCCCGGAAGAAGGTTCGCTCCTGATACATTTGACAGAGGCTCGATTCCTTTCTCCTGAAATGCATTTCTCAGCATCGCACAAGTCGTGGTCTTACCATTCGTACCCGTTACAACTATTATCTCCATTCCCTGGGAGACTACTTCAAGTATCTTCTTATCAAATACAAGAGCTGCTTTGCCCGGAAGTGTTGTACCGCCTCTGTGAATAAATCTGAGGCCCCACCTCGTAACGTGACACGCAGCTACTGAAAAAAATGTTTTTATAGGGTTATGATTAATCATACATCTTTCCTTGCTATTCAGAACACCGATCGCATTCTATAAATAAAAGTGCATTCCAACAATGGACTGCACTTCTACATGTTCATTATCTTCACCTTCAAACCACACTAATTACAGCTCTGCAAGTGTCTGAAGCGCCGAATCCTTTATTACCTTTCTGAAATGCTCCTCCATATAATACTTCGTCGCATAGTTAAACTTATAAGGCACAGAAAACTCTCTCAGACTCTCGCATACATGGCGGAATTCCTGATCACTATTTCTGTTGTGGGATATAATCAGGTAATACGTTTTATCATCTGCTGATTTATATAATGTATTATCACTGTCATAATAGTTCTTGACCATTTTAGCCACAGTAATAAACTTCTCCATATCGGTTGAAGTAAATATCATATAAGGAAGAACCTTATCCGATTCCTCTTCAGCAGACTTGGACGAATCAACATTACCCTGCTCAGGAGTCGAATACTCTATATTTCCCGCTTTAATACTTTTTGCCATATCCAGTGCGTGATTCTTAAGTTCCTGGATATAAGAATATTTGGCATCAGGATTATTCTCATCTATCTTAGTTACTAGGAAAACCATACAATCCTTATTAACCGGGATGGCCTCAACAACTATCGGTTGCTGATCGGCTTCGAATCCGAACTCTTCACGAGCTTTATCCATCATATATCTGATTAGTTCATCTGCTTTTTCCGAATGTCCCGCAAGATCTGATACTGTCAGATCCTCGTCAGGAAGGTCCGTATTCCATACAGTGAACCTCAGCTGGTTTTCATTTATTTTTTCAATCTTCATGGTTATATAATAACATATTTTTGCGTTTCATCCAACATGTTCTTTATTATTTTTGCTTGCATCCGATTATTTTTTTTGATATCATGGCTATGTAACATCTTCTGCGGTTTACGTGTCAAAACCGCATATATTTTCTTATCTTGCCGTATCAGGCATATTTCCCGATAGATAGGCATATTTATCTTTTTTTGCGCGTAGTTATTGCATCACAGAGCATACTGTGCCATTTATGGTACATTTCACGCAAAATTCGAAGGGAAGTGATACTCCAAACAAAACACATATATAAATATATAGAAAAACACGAATAGAAGTTTTCTATTTTAGTTCTGACGAACTTATTATTAATCTATCATAATTTATCTTATGATCAAGTTTGGACAAATACAAACCATCATACAAAAAAGTCAGCTCCATCGTTTATCCCTAAAAACGTAAGAGCTGACTTTTATTTATTCTTTAAACTGTTACTTTAGAATCCAAGACTGTCATTTACAAGTATTACATGTATACGATCCGGATGTCTTTCAAGTCTGGTTATGAGCATATTGCAGCATATACTGTCAGGAGACTTACAGTTTCCACATACTCCTGTCTTTACACAAGGGGTAGGATTCTGGAATCTCTGACTATTTACAGGAGCTGCTTCATTTCTTACTCTGTATACAGCAGCATCCACATCTCTTGCAACCTTATTCATTCCCACTATCATGATAACGTGTTCAGGTCCGTAAGCTATACTGGCAACACGATTCGAGTTTCCGTCCAGATTCACGAGAATACCATCTTCTGTTATGGCATTTGTACTTGTCAGATAATAATCACAACCATACACGTTCTTATCTATCTCTTTTTTCTCTGCTTCATCCTTTGCAGAAGATCTGTCAAATACAGTATAGTTTCCATCAATGACTGCCTGTCTCAGACCAATCTCTGCGATAGACATAGATCCACCCCATCCGATAGTTGAACCCTCTGGAATCATTTTAAGAGCCATTTCAAGAGCCTGTTCCTTAGTCTCTGCGTAGTATCCGTTCATATGTCTTGACTTAAGACCTTTGATAACTGTCTGTGCCAGAAGTTCATTTCTTATCTTTCTGTTCTCGTTCATCTAATACCTCCTGTAAAATGTGTAAAACTTAAAAGAGACGCCATACTAAGTACAGCGTCTCCCTTTATGTCATATCAATAGCTATTATGCTTCTTCAATAGCTCCAACAGGGCAGTTACCTGCGCATGCTCCACATGAGATGCAAGAATCAGCATCGATAACGAACTGTCCGTCTCCCTCTGAGATAGCGCTTACAGGGCAGTTACCTGCGCATGTTCCGCAAGAAATACAAGCATCACTTATAACATATGCCATAGTAGTGTCCTCCTTAAAAAAATAAAAGTTCTAACCTATTCCGGAGTATACTACATGAGTAAACAGTTAGCCAACACAAACTTTCTTTGTACCTCTAACACATTTATTAAAATAAAAAGTGTAAAGCTAACTACAATTCAATTCCGACTTTATACACTTCCTGTTTGGGGATGCCTCTCTCTTTGGCAACTGTTTTTATCGCATCTTTCTTGCTCATTCCTTCATCTATATACTTCTGTAAATGTTCTTCCAGACTCATATCTTCCCACTGAGCCTTCTTTTCCGCATTAAGCTCTTCTTCAGGTTTTCCTTCTATTACAAGTACATATTCACCTCTGGGTTCTGTATCCTTATAAAATTCCACAGCTTCTCCCAAAGACATTTTCAGAAACTTTTCATGTTTCTTTGTCAGCTCTTTACATACAGTAATACTTCTTGAACCTCCCAGTTCAGCTTCCAGAAGCTCAAGAGTTTTTCTCAGTCTGTGCGGTGCCTCATATAGGACGATGGTGCGCTGCTCAGTCCTTAGCTGATTGAGCACATTTCGAAGCTCCTTTTTTTCCTGTGGGAGAAATGCCTCAAATGCGAATCTTCTTGTTTTCTGTCCGGATGCTATAAGTGCATTTACTGCTGCAACAGCTCCCGGAATCGGAACAACTTCTATACCTCTTTCAACACACATCTGAACCAGAACTTCTCCCGGATCCGATATACCCGGAGTTCCCGCATCGGTAATAACAGCCACTGCCTGTCCACTACTCAGTTTGTCGATCAAAACTTCAGCCTTATCAAATCTGTTAAATTCATGATAGCTTGTCATCGGAGTCTTGATATCAAAATGTGTGAGAAGCTTTCTGCTGTTTCTGGTATCTTCCGCCGCAATAAGGTCAGCGTCTCTAAGTACCTTTACCGCTCTGAAAGTCATGTCTTCCAGATTACCTATAGGAGTAGCGACCAGATAAAGCACTCCGCCTTTTACTTCTCTCTCATCCTCAGTTCTTTCCATAATAAGATAAAAGCTCCTTTGTGTATTCACCATCCTCGCCGTAAACCATAAGTGTTGGAAGTATACGGCATTCTTTTCCGGCTTCCTTTATACCTTCTATCAAAACCAGATTCGGTTCCTTACCTTCCGACGGTTGAACCATCATCAGCCTCTTCGGTTCCAGGCGATATCTGACCATTGTTTCCATGATATCCGGAAGTCTGGTAGGTCTGTGAACCATGGTAAATGTCCCTCCGGTCTTCAGAAGATACGACGCAGCACTGACAACATCTTCAAGTGTAGCCAATGTTTCATGTCTGGAAATGTATACAGTATCACTCGGATTCTTCAGTCCTGTATTCTCCTTCATATACGGAGGATTGGAAGTAACAGCTCCAAACTGTGCCGGCTTGAAGAGGTCCCTTACACATTTCAGGTCACCTTCTATAATACTGCACTTCTCTTCCACTCCGTTAAGAAGTACACTTCTCTTTGCCATATCCGCCATATTGGACTGAATCTCTAGACCGGTCCAGCTTTTTCCTTTGGACTTGGCAGCCAAAAGAAGCGGCACCACTCCCGTTCCTGTTCCCAGATCTATAACATCGGCATTTGGTTTTATCTTTGCAAAGTTTGCCAGCAAAACCGCATCCATTCCAAAACAGAAACAAAATGGGTTCTGTATAATACGGAACCCATTTATATCCAGATCATCTATTCTTTCATTTTCATAAAGCTCTACTTTATTCATAGTTTGACTTTCCGCCATCTTCCTTTTCAAGCTCTTCCAATGCTCGAAGCTCTTTATCGTCTTCGTTTTCCTTCTTTTCCTGCTTCTTTTTCTTGCGAGGTTTGAATCTCAGATCATCTACCTTATATTCAACGGCATCCTTGTTGCCTTCTTCATCGGTAATGATAACTCTGACTGTCTGTCTCATGACATTTATTCCTGCCACTACACCGACTGTTCCGTCAGCAGCTTTAACTTCATCACCAACTGCAGGCATCTTGCCATTCAGATATTCGTAAGTTTCCTGTTCGTGCTTCAGACAACACATAAGTCGTCCGCACACACCGGATATCTTAGTCGGATTAAGAGAAAGTCCCTGATCCTTCGCCATCTTGATAGAAACCGGAATAAATTCCGACAGATAACTGTGACAGCACAGCTCTCTTCCACACATACCCAGACCACCTGATATCTTAGCTTCATCTCTGACACCTATCTGTCTGAGCTCTATACGTGTTCTGAAAACAGATGCAAGATCGCGAACGAGCTCACGAAAGTCTACTCGTCCGTCTGCGGTAAAGTAAAAAAGAACCTTACTATTGTCAAATGTATATTCAGCTGCGATCAGCTTCATCTTAAGTCCGTGATCCTCAATCTTTTTAAGACACTGCTTGAAAGCATCTGCAGATTTTTCTTTATTGGCTTCGTACCTTTCTGTATCTTCCGGTGTAGCCTTTCTGAGGATTGGTTTCAGTCCCTGAATTCTCTTCTGCTCAGTTATAATTCTACGTCCGAGAACACATTTGCCATATTCAACTCCTCTGGCTGTCTCAACTACTACATCCTCACCCTTCTGAACGTGAATGTCCAGCGGATCAAAAAAATATATCTTTCCGTTAGGTCTGAATCTTACACCTATGACTTCCTTCATTAACCGGTTACTCCTTGTATTTACTTCTGCTTAAGCGTGATTATAAGCAGACGCATTATGTCCGCAAGATTAGCGTTCGCATTTATTCTTTCTTTTGCACTCTTTATGGACTGCGATTTTTCCTCTAATTCATTAAATGAAAGATACTTGGCCTGTTCTCTGATGGTCAGATACTGTTCTTTGAAAAGTATCTTATCGGGATTTCCGGTAACCTTAAGTACCAGGATATCTCTATACCACATCATCATCAGATCCAGGTAATCATTTATCTTCATCTGAAAACTCGAACAGTGCTGTATGGCATCGGATATATCATCCATTGTCATATCGTAAATGTTCGTTTCAAGCTTAACAACTGACTGGATCAGCTGTTCATATTCTTCATTTGTAGCAAGCATGATGGCCTTGCCGAGATTGCCCTGCGCATATTCTATCGCAAAATTGGCCTTCTTCTCATCAACACCAAACTCGCTTACGAGATAATTGTGTATATCTTTTTCCTTTATAGGCTTTGTTGTGATAAGCATACATCTTGAACGAATAGTCGGAAGCAGTTTCTCCGGCTTCGATGTAAGTATCATAACTATTCCATATTCAGGTGGTTCCTCGATAGTTTTCAGAAGAGCATTCTCAGCTTCTTCCGTCATCTTCTCGCCTTCCCTGATAATGTAGATCTTATACTTACCATTGTATGGCTTGATCTGCATGGAATTGACAACCTGCTCACGAATCTCACTGACAGATATCGACGCAGGTTTTTCATGCGTAACATATATTATATCCGGGTGATTGCCACTCTCAGCCTGTTTACAGGACTTGCACTCACCACATGACTCAGAACCTCCGGCTTCACATTGTAATGCTTTGGCAAATGCATTTGCCAGAGTATACTTTCCGCTGCCTTCTTCTCCGCCAATAATATAAGCATGACTGACGGATCCCTGTTCTATATTATTTCTGAAGCGACTTATTATTTCTTCATGTCCGATAATCTTTTTAAAATCCATATCTGTCACCCCATTTCTCTAATACACGTCATCCCTACAAAGCATCATCCTTAA
>JAFZXD010000232.1 GCA_017616955.1 Eubacterium sp.
GCCTCCGATAAGTCGTCCTTCTACAGTAACTTTATCTGTGAAGTCATTTCCGGAGAGAACCTCATTACCTCCCGGAACAAGATACTTGTAAACAGTTTTTTCAGTCACATTATAAGAAAGAATCGGATCCGGCTCCTGTCCTTCTTCTACTTCATATTCTTCATTCTCCCACAGATCATATCCGCTGACCTCATCAACCTCTCCCTTTAGGAGTTTCAGAGCATCATCTATGGATTCATGCCATGGCTCTCTTCCAAACGCCGGTGCACAAGGGCCGTAAATGGCCGCAGTATCGGCAAGTATCGTTGAGAGAAATGTATAATTCGTATTATCGGAATACCCCATATACCACTTCGGCGGAGCATTCTTTATCTTCTCAAAATCAATGTGCGGAACCACCTCACACATAAGCTCGCCGCCACCGCATGTTATGATCACATCGCTGTCACTGCCGGTCATTGCAGCATTAAGCTCTTCAGCACATTTCTCAGGTGTATTGCTGATTCCTAATCCACTGCCCTCATAGCAGTTCGGTCCAAGGTTCAGGGCATAGCCCATATCCTTAAATATTCTAAGTGCATTTTCAAATCTGGTCTTATACGGTTCTATAGCACAGCCAAATGATGGTGCAATAAATCCTATAGTGCCGCCTTCTTTCAAGTATTCCGGATATCTCATACTATCCCCTTTCTTATGCCAGCTTATATCCGATTCCCCAGACAGTTTCTATAAACTCCTGTCCGGCAGCCTTCTTAAGCTTACTCCTCAGGTTACTCATGTGTACGTTTATGGTATTGTCATCATAACAATATGTATCTTCCCAAACCGTTTCATATAGGTTTGCTTTTGTAAATGTCTTCTGAGGATTTCGTAAAAAGAGCTCCAGAAGGGACATTTCCTTCGCCGTAAGTTTCAGCGGCTTACCGTTAAAGCTTACCGTGTTAAGCTCTTTATTAAGTTCTAGCCCACCATGCGAAAGTATTTCCTCGGATGTATCCGACTCCGGTTCCTTCGCCTCACCTTCGCTTCTTCGAAGCACAACCTCGATCCTAACCAGGACTTCATCCAGATCGAACGGTTTGATGATATAGTCATCCGCTCCCATTCGAAGAACCTCAAGTCTCGTATCTTTCATAGACTTGGCAGAGATTACTACTACCGGAGTTTTCTTCTTCTCGGAATCAGGAGCTTCTCTCAATTCCTTGATCAGAACATCTCCTGATTTGTATGGCAGCATCATATCCATAAGGATGATGTCATACTCATATGCAGCGATCTTTTCCGATGCGACTTTTCCGTTCTCAGCCTCATCCACTTCGTATTCATTTTCCGTTAAAAAGTTTGCGAGAAGAGAGCGAATCTCTCTGTCGTCTTCAATGACCAAAACCTTTTTCATGATTTTACCCTCGCTTTACACTTTTTGTAACTGTTCATCATTTATTAGGCAAGCTTACATGAACACTCCTGTCAATCGATAGATGACATATGCAGTTACCCATGCAACCACACACTGCAGGATAACCATCACAAGTGCCCACTTACGTCCCAGTTCTCTTCTGACTGATGCTATAGCTGCAACACATGGTGTATAGAGCAGACAGAATACCAGAAGTGAAACTGCGGCAACAGGACTTATCAAACTTGTGATGCTACCTGCTGTCAGAATAGACAGTGTTGAAACAACGCTTTCCTTTGCCATAAATCCTGTTATAAGTGCCGTAACTATTCTCCAGTCTCCAAAGCCCACCGGCGCAAAAAGCGGAGCCAGCAGTCCTGCCACATTTGCAAGGATACTCTCCTGCGGATTCTCGGCAAGTCCAAGATGGAGATTAAATGTCTGTAAAAACCATATGACAATCGTCGCCACAAATATAACCGTAAATGCCTTCATCAGGAAGTCCTTCGCCTTCTCCCAGAGAAGCTGTCCGACATTCTTGAGCCCAGGCATACGGTAGTTCGGAAGTTCCATAACGAAAGGAACCGCCTCACCCTTAAATACAAATCTCTTCGATACCATAGCAAGGAATATTCCCACCAGGATACCGATAAGATATAACATCACAACTATCAGAGCTCCCTTTCCCGGGAAAAATGCAGCTGCAAAAAATCCATATATCGGGTACTTTGCAGTACAGCTCATAAATGGAATGAGCATGATTGTCATCTTTCTGTCTCGTTCCGACGGCATGGTACGACTGGCCATAACACCCGGAACTGAACAACCGAATCCCACGAGGAGCGGAACTATACTTCTACCGGATAGACCAAGCTTTCTGAGCGGTCTGTCCATGATAAATGCAACTCTCGCCATATATCCCGTATCTTCGAGAAGTGACAAAAAGAAGAACAAAAGTATAATGATCGGAAGGAAGCTCAAAACACTTCCCACTCCGCTGAATACTCCATCTATAATAAGTGAATGTATGACGTCATTTACGTTCCAAGACGTAAGCGCCATATCCATCTTGTCTGTAAGAAAACCAATAAAATTCTCCAGAAGTCCCTGAAGCCACGCGCCAACAACATTGAACGTAAGAATAGCTATAGCAGCCATAATGATCAAAAATGAAGGAACCGCTGTGTACTTACCTGTCAGAATTCTGTCTATCTCCGCACTTCGTTCACGTTCCTTACTCTCGGAAGGTTTTACAACCGTTTCATCAACCAGCCTTCTGATAAATGAAAAACGCATATCTGCGATAGCGGCAGCTCTGTCCAGACCTCTTTCCTCTTCCATCTGAACGATGATGTGCTCTACCATTTCCTTCTCATTATCCGAAAGCTTAAGCGCATCTATAACTCTCGAATCACCTTCGATAACCTTATTCGCAGCAAATCGAACAGGTATATCGGCTCTCTTGGCGTGGTCCTCTATCAGATGCATTATTCCGTGAATACATCTATGAACCGCTCCGCCATTCTCTGTCTCGTCACAGAAATCCTTCTTTCCCGGATTCTCCTGATACTTTGCAACGTGAAGTGCATGACTTACAAGCTCGTCAACACCTTCATTCTTTGCAGCAGATATAGGAATGACCGGAATACCAAGAAGAGTCTCCATGGCATTTATCCTGATGGAACCGCCATTTCCTCTGACTTCATCCATCATGTTCAGTGCCAGAACCATCGGGATATCCAGCTCTATCAGCTGCATCGTTAGATAGAGATTTCTCTCAATGTTCATAGCATCAACTATATTTATTATACCCTTCGGTTTTTCACCGATTATGTACTGTCTTGAAACTATCTCCTCGTCAGTATAAGGAGACAGAGAATATATTCCCGGAAGATCTACCACTTCCGTATTCTGATGTCCCTTTATCTCGCCACTCTTTCTGTCTACGGTTACACCCGGGAAGTTACCAACGTGCTGATTGGAACCTGTGAGCTGATTGAACAGAGTTGTTTTTCCGCTGTTCTGATTTCCCGCAAGCGCAAATGTAAGAACAGTGCCCTCCGGGAGCGGATGCTCATGCTCCTTCTTATGATAGATTCCACCCTCACCAAGACCGGGATGGTGTTTATAATTCGCGTGGGAATCGCCATGTTCAACCGTTACTTTACTTTCAACTTCCTCTTTTTCCGGAAGCTCTTCTATCTCTATCTTCTCTGCATCGGCAAGTCGAAGTGTCAGTTCGTACCCGTGAATTCTAAGCTCCATCGGATCTCCCATAGGAGCATACTTCACAAGTGTTATCTCCACTCCGGGGATTACTCCCATATCAAGAAAATGCTGTCTTAAAGCACCTTCTCCTCCGACCATTCTTATTATTCCGCTTTTTCCTATAGCCAGCTCTTTTAGTGTCATATGGCGTCTCCCGAATAGTTTTTATCTAACTAAAAAATGATATCTCATACCCCTACCGGTGTCAAGACGTTACTACTCACAGTCAACACACAAAACACTCTTAAAAACAACAAAGGTCCCGCCTTCTCAACACAGAGAACGCGGGACATTATACTACGCCATCAACTTCTTCATCTCTTCAATTGTTTCTTCACTGAGAGGAGCTTCTTTGAGCTTATTCCAGCTCTTCTTTGCTACTTCACTAATCTCAGGTGGTAATAGGTCTTCATTTACATATCGGCCATAGCCGCGGTAGTGATTTGTATACTGGCCAACTTCCTGACCTTCTCTGCAAACCCATACCTTCATGTTAGGCTCACCCTCGTGCGAATTGTTGCGCGGACGGAGTTCAATGAGCCAAATGTCATTTTCGAAAATTACAATGTTACCCTTAGTCTCCATAACTCTATACCTCCCTACAGTATATAAGCATGTAAATAACAACAATCTCCTAAAGACCAATTTACGATACTTTATATCCGATGTCAAGGAGACTCGGAGAAATTTATCTGGTAACGTTAAAAATAATTTCTGCCTGCTGATTTTCGATCTGTTTTTTGTATTTTTTATTAATTTTTATCCTTTTATAAGTGTAGGTTGTCTTGATCGTATCGGTGCAGACATTGTCCTTGTTATATACCTTATCGGTCGCCTTAACTATACGACCATTCTTATAGCCGGCTTTTCTCTTTGTTGTTTCAACTTCAACCTCTCCGTTAAAGGTTGACTTGGTAACTTTATGATTAATGAATCCCTTTTTATCATATTTGAACTCTTCATTTACAGGGATACCATATTCCTCACCAAAGTTGTTGGTTGAAAACTTTACTATCTGACCTTTTTTATTATATGTATAATTATTTACACATTTTGGAGGCCAGTTTGTAATAACCATAGTCTCTTTTGTTTTTCGATTCTTCTTATCGTAATCTATCTTGGTTGTGATCTCATAATTGTCCGGGCCATTGCATACAACCTTTTTCAGACGCTTCTTTGAATCATAGTTATATTTGCTGTTATATGTAGCCGGAGAATTCTCCTGATTATTATGTACAACCTGTTTACTGCTCTTTATATATCCCTTGGAATACGTAAACGAAGTAACTATCTTTGTATCTCCGGTCTTAGGGGATTTATCAATGCATTCCTCTTTCTTCATCAAACCATCAGCGTTATATGTATACTTTAATGTGTTGGTATAATTCGTTCCAACACTTTGGACCTTCGTCATAACATAAACATATTCAGCTGATTTCGACGCTGCCTCTGAAATAAATCCTGTATTAAGTGATGCAACGAAAAGTCCCATCGCCAATACAATACTTAGTATCTTACATTTTTTCATTTTCTTTACCTATTATTTTTCTTTTAATCCTC
Organism: Eubacterium sp.; assembly: GCA_017616955.1. Taxonomy (GTDB): domain Bacteria; phylum Bacillota; class Clostridia; order Lachnospirales; family Lachnospiraceae; genus Eubacterium_Q. The sequence goes on from JAFZXD010000232.1 coordinate 5,225, forward strand.
AATCCCGTATTGAGTTTTTAGTTCCTGTGAGAGCTCTGCATCCTGAAGGATGTTCTTAGCTTTTTCAATCAGTTCATCTACGGTGTATCTCTTGTAGTATCCTATCGTCACATCGTCTTTTTGACTGTATGACTGTGTGATAAATGAATCAGATATCTTATGATGTCCGAAGCAGTCTTCAATATAAGCTATCTGAACACCGCTTTCCATATCAACCATATCAGTCATCTTGTCCATCTGGATGTACATAAGGTTATTGTCAATATCTACGTCAAATAAGACAGGTTCATCGAAATTATATAATACCATAACGTCTGTCTTTCTCTTAAAGTCTCCCTTCGATGTATACCAGTGGAGACTTCCGTCATTGAACAGCACTAAGAATTCATCTCTTTCAGGGATAAATGTCATACCTATCACAGTAAGTCCGGCACATTCTATGGTCTGGTCGACCTCACCACTTGCTTTAACCAGGCGAATACTTCTTCTGTCGGCTATGGCAAATCCTTCTTCGGTCCCGTTCTCGGATATGCATTCATTCTTTACAAAGTCTTCATCGGAATCAATGATCCTTATATTGCCATCGGATATATTGATAACACAGTTCTTGTCTCCCGAATATAAGACCGCTCCCGCTTTATCATATAATCTTGGAGCTGCTTTTGAATATCCGCACTCATCCGGAATAGCATATTCCTTCTTCTCTTTAGACTGAAGATCATATACTCCAACGAAGGACTCCATATGTTCTTTTCTAAAGACGTATACCAGTTTTCCATCCTGGAGTTCGGCTGAGTTCTCAAGATTGGAACCCATATTGAACAGTTCCTCAGATGTCTGTTCTCCGGTCATGATATCCACATAGATCAGTTCAAACTTATCTTCATTATCATATCCCAGACACAGGCTGTTCTTGTAGCATCCGAGTATCTTATACTTTGATGCCCTATCTCCGGCAAGTTCAACAGAATTGATCTTGAATTCACCTGCCAGACCATATGTGGCAAGATACACTTTTTCATCAATGTCATAGAGAATACCAAGCATCTGGTCGTTCATATAGAATCTATTATTGACTCCCGATACAGTGATATCATCCTTAA
>JAFZXD010000233.1 GCA_017616955.1 Eubacterium sp.
CTGAGCGGAATTCCTCTCATCTCACACTCTGCAAACTTGAATCCGGGTGACTTATCTGTAGCATCAACCTTAACTCTTGCTATCTCAGAAAGTTTAGCACGAAGCTCTTCTGCCTTCTCAAGTACACCTTCCTTCTTCTGCTGAATAGGAACGATCATAACCTGAGTAGGTGCAACCATTGGAGGAAGCTTAAGTCCGTTATCGTCACCATGAACCATAATGATAGCTCCGATTAGTCTTGTTGTTACTCCCCATGATGTCTGATGAACATGCTTCAGCTGATTATCCTTATCTGTATACTGAACATCAAAAGCTTTTGCAAATCCATCACCGAAGTTATGGCTTGTTCCAGACTGAAGTGCCTTACCATCATGCATAAGTGCTTCTATAGTATAAGTAGCTACTGCTCCCGCAAACTTCTCTTTCTCTGTCTTCTGTCCCTTAACAACAGGAATAGCAAGAACCTGCTCGCAGAAATCAGCATATACATTAAGCATCTGGATAGTTCTTTCCTGAGCTTCTTCAGCTGTAGCATGAGCTGTATGTCCCTCCTGCCACAGGAATTCTCTTGAACGAAGGAAAGGTCTTGTCTCCTTCTCCCAACGAACTACCGAACACCACTGATTATATACCTTAGGCAGATCTCTGTATGAAGTAATATCCTTCTGATAGAAGTCACAGAAAAGTGTCTCAGATGTAGGTCTTACACAGAGCTTTTCCTGAAGCTCGTTAAGTCCACCATGAGTTACCCATGCAACCTCCGGTGCAAATCCTTCTACATGATCCTTCTCTTTCTGAAGAAGTCCCTCGGGAATAAGCATAGGAAGATATACATTTTCAACTCCTGTTGCCTTGAATCTAGCATCAAGCTGCTTCTGGATCAGTTCCCAGATAGCGTAACCTGCGGGCTTAAGAACCATGAATCCTTTAACGCTTGTATAACCTGTCAGGTCTGCTTTAACGACAACATCTGTGTACCACTGAGCAAAATCTTCCTCCATGGAAGTAATTGCTTCTACCTTTTTGTCTGCCATAATAATTCCTCTTTTCCATTTATTTCGTCAGTTATTCTAACACATCTTATTAATTTTTTAAAGAATCAATTCCCGTTAATGTGAATAACAAGATGTTTATATCCTTCTATATGTCCCCAAGACAGATAATACGTTTCGACTCCCTCATATTCAAATATGAAACCAAGAGTCTCTTCACTGAGATCGACATCTCCGACCACACATTCTATAGTCGTTCGATTTCCATCTTCAAGCTGCTGTCTTACATATGTCTGGAACGACTCATCATCTTTAAAATATGTTCCCTGCATGGTGTAATAGTTTGCGTCCATGGAAGTACAACTTTCATACTCGGACTTATCCCATTCATGATTCTGGCTTATGATAGAATCATCAAGATTCATATACATATGTCCCTCTTCATCATTGGTAGGATCATCCCATGTTGTATCTAAATGATACCACTTTCCATCTATCTTAACGAGATTCCACACATGCTTTTCATCTGTAACTTCACCGGTTTTGTAATCAGTTATCTTTCCCGAGATAAGCTCTGTTTCAATATTACAGAGTTTAAGCAAAAGTGTGGTAGCACGAGCATATCCTTCGCATACAGCCTTTTTATTCAGCATGACACCATAAGCTGTAAACTCATCTTTTTCATCCGATATACTACTTGCATAATCGCAGGTATTAATAAGATAATCATGTACAGCAAGCTCTTTTTCATAATCAGGCATGCCGTCTGTTATGTTTTCTTTGAGAAATGTCTCACAAGAAACCTTAAGCTTGGAAGCCTTTATATCATCAGCCGGAATCTCTTTACCTTCTGTAAGATTCAGATATACCAGACCTTCCGTAGTAGGATTGAGCAGTACATTCACTCCTACCTCACCTGTATCATATTCCGGCCCGTCTCCGTCACGCTGTGTTGAAGTCGTATAATAAAAACCGGAATATTTATATAAGAACGGATCATAATCAAGAGATTGGCATATCTCTTCTACATCATCTTCCGACACATCTTTGGTCACATTCATATACAGTTCTTCTTCTCCGTCCTGAATCATCTGAACCAGTTTCGTTTTGAACTCTTCTTTCGTTCTGACCAACTCGTATTTTTTGTACTCCGGAGAATTCTCATATTCCCCCGGCTCGTATCCCTCAACTATATTAACATCTTCGGTATTCTGTTTATACTTGCCAACTATATTACTGTACGCAGCAAATCCCATGTAAGCAAACAGCAGTCCAAATGTAATTCCTATAATAGCCTTTGTCTTTCCGGCAGAAGCCGTAGGCGCGCGTCGTCCGTATTCAGTCCCCGGAACATCATAAGAAGACGAACCATATTGCTTACCGTAGTTGCTTACATTATAACTACCGGTACCATACGCACCGGTATTATTCTGTACATTATTATCCGTTTCATCCGTACTGGCGGGATTATCCTCAAAATAGTTATCCAGACTTCCGGCATAAGGATTCAAGTTTTCATCGCCATCGAAAGTATTGCTTGCTCTATTTTCTTCGCCCTTTTTAAACTTATCAAAATCCATTCGATCACCCTCTATTTACCCTTCAAAACACCTTCACTCTTTTCCGATTTTATTCTATGATATACTTTTTAGTCTGTCAATTTAAAAGCGGGACACAGGCTTTTCTCCCATGTCCCACTACTATAGTCTACCAGTCCATCTGATCCATTATATCAAATGCTTTTCCCGTCGGTTCTCTGTGAAGGAATACGTCCTCTCCGGTGACAGGATGTGTAAACTCAATCCTCGTAGAATAAAGCCCTATCTCATATCCTTCGCCCGATTTTGAACCGTTGGATTTCTTTTTGGAATTGTTCTTACTTGTTTTCTTCTGTCCGGCTCCATACTTTGTATCTCCCCAGACAGGTACTCCATGCGAGGCCATCTGACATCTTATCTGATGATGTCTGCCTGTTATCAGTTCAACAAGCAGATATGATATCGGTCCTTCATCCGTATCAAGCTCATCCAATACTTCATAAAAGAGTTCAGCTTTCTTAGCTCCTTTTGTACCCTTAGGAACAATCTTGGATATATTGGTCTTCTTATCATGAAGAATCCAGTCAGACATCTTTCCTTCAGGCTCATCCAGAAATCCGGATACAACAACCTGATAATACTTGGATATCTCTCTGTCCTGAACCATGTCCGAAAGCTTGGCCGCTGTCTCCTCATCCTTTGCAAAAAGAATGATTCCTCCAACCGGTCTGTCCAGACGATTGATCACTGCCACATATGGTTCCTCATCCGAATCCGAGTTCTCATAGAGATACTCCTTCACCATGGTCACCATATCAACACCATACGTTTTATCCGGCTGTGCCGGAACACCATACGGCTTTACACAAGCGATCATATATTCATCTTCATAAACCACATCCAACTTACTCACTTCTCTACCCCTCTTAAAGGATTAAGCCATCTCTGCATATATCTTCTTTGCACTGACAAGTTTTACACAAAGTGTAAACAGCTCTGCTGCAAGCTTAAGATCTTCTATATTAGGATATGTAGGTGCTATACGGATATTTGAATCATGAGGATCCTTTCCATATGGCCATGTTGCTCCTGCAGTAGTCATTACCACGCCGGCTTTCTTAGCCTGAGCAACAATCTCCTTAGCACATCCTTCCATAGCATCAAAGCTGATGAAGTATCCACCGATAGGTTTTGTCCATTCACCTATCTCAAGACCACCAAGTCTGTTTTCAAGTGTTGCAAGAACAGCCTCAAACTTAGGTCTTATAATGTCGGCATGCTTCTTCATATGCTCTGTCATACCGTGAATATCTCCGAAGAATCTTACATGTCTGAGCTGATTAACCTTATCATGTCCGATTGTCTGATGTGTCAGCTGCTTCAGGATATCTTCCATATTATTAGGTGATGTAGCAAGTGCTGCTATACCACTACCAGGGAATGATATCTTAGATGTTGAAGCGAATTTATAAACCATATCAGGATTTCCTGCTCTCTTGCACTCAGCAAGGATCTCTACCAAATAATCCTGTTTATCTTCATATAAATGATGAATTCCATATGCGTTATCCCAGAATATACGGAAATCTGGAGCAGCCGGCTTAAGTCTTGCAAAACGGCTTACTGTCTCATCTGAGTAAGAATATCCCTGAGGATTTGAATACTTAGGAATACACCATATTCCTTTGATTGCTGCATCTTCTGCAACAAGCTTCTCTACC
>JAFZXD010000234.1 GCA_017616955.1 Eubacterium sp.
GCAGATATATTTATAGTGTCACTGGCGGCTATTCTTCATGATGCGGATGATCATAAACTGTTCGATCATGAGAATAACGAAAATGCCCGTGAATTTATGGCATCCCATGATATAGATGAAAAACTCACGGACCGAATATGTGATATTATCAATTCAGTATCCTTCAGTAAGAACAGAGGTAAGAAGCCTGATAATATAGAAGCATGTATAGTTCAGGACGCAGACCGACTTGATGCACTTGGTGCGATTGGAATAGCCCGTACATTTGCTTATGGCGGAAAACACGGAAGAAGCCTTGACAATTCGGTTCAACATTTTTATGATAAACTTCTGGTTTTAAAGGATGAACTTAACACAGATAAAGCTCGGGAGATAGCAGACCGTAGACATAGATTTTTGGAACTCTTTTTAGAAGAGTGGAATGACGAGAATTCAGAGATAGTATAAAGGAGCAAGATATGGGCGCTGAGAAGACAAATGTAATGAGAGTTCTTGACAGTAAGAAGATAGACTATAAGAGTCACAGTTACGAACCCGATGCAACTATGACAGGTGAAGAGATAGCGGCTCTTCTCGGAGAGAATCCCGATAAGGTGTTTAAAACTCTGGTAACTCAGGCGAAGTCCGGACAGTATTATGTATTTGTAGTTCCGGTTGCATCTGAACTGGATCTTAAGAAAGCTGCAAAGGCAGCAGGAGAGAAGGCAGTGAGTATGATAAAACAGAAGGAACTGCTTCCACTTACCGGATATGTGCATGGTGGATGTTCTCCTGTAGGTATGAAGAAACATTTCCCTACATTTATACATGAAACGGCAAAAGATCTGGATAAGATATATGTGAGTGCAGGGAAGGTTGGATTTCAGGTAGAACTGTCTCCTGATGACCTTGTTAAAGTATCTCAAAGTAAGTTTTCGGATGTAATTGTAGAAGTTGAACAGTAACACCGATATAAACTTTGGAAACGGAACTGATATCGGATTCTATGATTGTAGCTTAATGATTAAGAAATTCGAAGAAGATTTCAGGGTGTGGTTGGAAACTATAATTCAAAAATGACTCTGATTTTGCCGGAGATTTTAAATAATCAAGATAAAAAACTATGAAAAACTCACAATGGGATATCCGAAAGATGTATGATATAATGAAGTTACAAGAAAAAAGTTACAAGAAAAAATAAGTATTTCACTGCGGAGGGTTACTTGATCCGCAGTTTGACAACGAGGTGATGACTTATGAGTAATTATGTACCATTATGGGAGTATGTTCAGAATGATGGTCGGGAGGCATTCGAGATGACATACGATGAGATTAAATCAACAACGGGGATAGACGTTGATGCATCTATTATAAGGTATAAAGGCGAGATCAAAGATTATGGATATGTAATATTCAAGATATCCGCCGGAACTCGCACTATAAGTTTTAAGAAGCATGATTGAAAGCCGTTACGGAGAGTAATCTCTGTAACGGCCTTTCAAGGTTAAGGCAAAGATAAGATGTAATGGGAAGAAAAACTAAAGAGAAGGCTATATGAAACAGGAAGAAAGAAAAATATTAAAGAATAAAGCATATCTGTACATAACCGAGTTCTTTGCGGGGATGTCGGTTATGGCAGTAGAATTGGGAGCGAGCAGACTGCTTGCTCCCTACTTCAGTTCATCGCAGATTGTTTGGACGATAATCATCGGTACGATCATGATAGCAATGGCGCTTGGAAATATTTACGGAGGAAGAGCGGCAGATAAAAATCCGAATCCGGATAAATTGTACGGAAGGATAGTTGTTGCTGCTGTCTGGATAGGATTGATACCGGTGGTCGGAAAGTATATCATCATGGGTATATCGGCTCTTTTGATATTTTCCATCAGTACAAACTTTCTTATTATAGCTGCATTTGCAGCATGTATGGTTGTATTTGTATTTCCGCTTTTTCTTCTCGGAACGGTGACGCCTTCGCTTGTTAAGTATACGGTTGACAGTCTGGATGATAGCGGGAAGATTGTTGGAATGCTGAATGCATCCAATACTATAGGAAGTATTATCGGAACATTTGTTCCTACATTTATCAGTATTCCTGCAGTCGGAACTTCGATTACATTTCTTATATTTGCTGGCATACTTCTTGGACTTGCTATAGTTTATTTTGTGAGTGAGAAGATTAAAAACGTCAAAGTTCCTGTGGCTTGTGTGATATATGTCCTGTGCTGTATCTTCGGACATAATAACAGTTTTGCATTTTGGGAAGATGACTTAACTGTTGAAGATGAGTCGGTTTATAACTACCTTCAGGTTTCGGAGAATGATTCGAGTATCATCCTTTCGACAAATGCTCTCTTCGGTGTTCAGTCGATATATAAAAAGGATAAGGTTCTTACCGGAATGTACTACGACTATGCTATGGCTGCGCCGTATATGGCAGGCATCTATGAAAAGCAGGAACCGCTCAGGGTTCTTATTCTGGGAATGGGAACCGGAACGTATGCTACTCAGTGTCGCAGATATTTTGGTGATATGTATATAGAGGGAGTTGAGATAGATGAGAAGATCACCGCTCTTGCTCATGAGTATTTCGAGCTTCCTCAGGATATAAAGGTTACTACTTATGACGGACGAGCTTATCTGGAGGCACTCAGTTCGAGGAAGGATAAATCCGGTGATTCGGACAGATATGACGTTATAATGGTAGATGCCTATCAGGATATAACTATTCCGTTTCAGATGTCTTCGGTTGAGTTTTTTACTCTGGTAAAAGACCAACTTACCGAAGATGGAGTGATGGTTGTAAATATGAATATGAAGTCGGATGTGAGCGGTGGTATAAATGATTATCTCTCGGATACCATTTCCCATGTTTTTAATGAAGTATATACGGTTGATGTTGATGGAAATACAAATCGGGAGCTTTTCGCAGGGAATGATCCTGAGATGGTGAATCGTCTGACAGAGAATCTTGAGAAGGAACAGAATGAAGAGCTCCATGCCATGATTCAGAAGGTTAGTGATAACATGAGCAGATACTCGGCAGGAGACCTGGTCATGACAGATGATAAGGCACCGGTTGAGGTGCTCGGAATGAAAGCTATAGATAGCCTGATCGGAGAAGAGGTCAAGTACTACAAGGATGTCTATGAAAAAGAAGGTCTGGAAGGACTCATAAAGAGTTTTTAAATACAGAGGTAACATTTGAGATGATAAAGAAAGAAATAAATGAGATTAAATCATTATTTGATACGATACAGGACTGCAATATTCTTCGACTTGCAGGCTGCTATGTGAACGGTGAAAAGCAGAAGGTTAAGTCTTTCAGCGAACCTTTCTACAATCTTCCCGAGGAAGAGATGTATAAATACCTGGAAATATTCAGAAAGACTTTATCAGGTACACCGGGAAAGAATCTGCTTGATATGGGATTCGTTGATCAGGAAGGTGCTTCACCTGAGATGGGTAAGGGACTTCTGACAAAACTGAAGAAGTCTGAGCTTAATAATGAGACGATTCTTGAAAGCTTCTATGATAAGGTTATAGCTAACTACAATTATGTCGGAAATTATCTGATCCTTCTTATTTTTCAGTCTTATGATGTTCCCGGAATGACAACCGACGGAATCGAGATGGACGATGCTTCAGATGAAGTATACAGCTATGTGCTTTGCAGTATATGTCCTATGAAGCTTACCAAGCCGGGACTTGGATTTGACGATGATCTGGGGGAGATACATACACTCAGACAGATATTTGCGGTAGAACTTCCGGATACCGGATTTTTGTTCCCTGAATTTAATGACAGAAGCTCGGATGATTCAGCAGTTCTCTATTCATGTAAGAGAACAGATCTGCTTCAGGATAGATTTCTTGAAAATGTCCTCGGTGTTTCTACTACACTTCCGGCAAAGCAGCAGAAGGAAGGTTTTACCGAATTTGTAGCTGATGTCTTGGGAGAAGAAACAAGCTTTGAGACAGTACTTTCCATTCAGGAAAATCTGTGTGAGACTATCAAAAATAAAAAGAACGAAGCAGAAGGTGAGACCGTATTTCTTGATAAACATGCTGTAAGAAATGTATTTGAAAGCAGTGGCGTCTCACAGGAAAAACTTGAAAAGTTTGATAGAAAATTCGATGAGCAATTCGATGTAAAGAGA
>JAFZXD010000235.1 GCA_017616955.1 Eubacterium sp.
ATAGTATAGTCGAGAGGTAAAAATGAGTAGATACGATTATGACGATTATGATGAATATGAAGATATAGAAGATAAGTTCGAAGACAGACGTTATAGAAGAAAAAAGAAAAGAGGGATAGGTTCAACAGGTAAATGGGCCATCGCACTTATAGTAGAACTTATAATTGCGGTTATTCTCGGATTCCTGATCATGAAATCGTATGTTCATGAGAAATATCAGAAGATAAAAGTTCATGATATGGCTGAGGAAGAACTTGAGATAAATGAAGGTGCAAATAAGGATATGGACAACTATACCAATATTGCCCTTTTTGGAATAGATGCCAGAGATGATTCACTTGGCAAAGGAAACAGAAGTGATGCGATCATAATATGTAGCATCAATAACGAAACCAAGAAGATAAAACTGGTATCTGTATACAGAGATACTCTTTTGGAAGTGGCAAAGGATGACGGCAGCACGGTTACTACAAAGGTAAATGCGGCTTATGCATACGGTGGACCGGAACTTGCACTTCAGACGCTTAATAAAAATCTTGATCTGAATATATCCGAATATATGACGGTTAACTGGGAAGGTCTTACCCGCGCTATAGATGCTCTGGGAGGAGTTACAGTCAGCGTTGAGGAAAATGAGTTGGATACACTGAATGGAGTTCTTGCAGAACAGATACAGGTAAATGGAATCAACTCGGACGGTGTATATGAAACCGGACTTGTAACACTTAACGGTGCTCAGGCTACAGCATATGCCAGAATCAGGAGTACCGACCAGGGTGATATAACCAGAACAGAAAGACAGAGAGAGGTTATTCAAGCTATGCTTACAAAAGCGAAGTCTTCAGACCTCCAGACTCTTAATAGTATTATAGATGAGATATTCCCTTATATCGGAACATCTATCACCGAAGATCAGATGTACGATCTGGTAAAAGGAATAATGTCTTATGATCTTGTGGACTCTTGTGGATTCCCGCTTAGATTTCAGTTTTATTCAACTGATGTCAAGGGATCATGTATAGCTCCGGAAGATCTGAATGAGAATGTCATAACATTACAGAGTTTTCTGTTTGGAACTGAGAGTTATTCTCCTACTGTAAGTGTTCAGAATATCAGTTCACAGCTAACCGCAGAAACCGGATATTCCAGTACGGGAGCCATTCCGCTGCCTGAAAAAACTACGGAATCTGAGGAATAAAAAAGCATAGATGAATAAGCTCGGAGGGGCAATTTGTGGTTGCAAAATAACACCTCAGAGGCTATAATAAAGCTAACATTTACAAGGAATTAATTAAATATCTGGGATGGCCGATAACTCCTGTATATTTTGAGCCTACATTATCTGTATGGGAGTCCTATTATCTCGATTTGGATGATAAGCCTCCTCTGAGTGGACATCAGAAGAACCGATGCGGACACCCACCTAGCTATGGGCTAGGAGTCAGAAAGCAGGAGCCGGCATCTTGGATATTTAATGAGCTTGTAACTTAGGGCTTAACGTGTAATGCGCTAAGCCTTTTCTGTTGCAAGATAGATGGAGATGTCAGTATGAAGCGTATGAAAGATATGTGGAGATTCTGGAGTGAGACCGCCGATGAACATATGGGAGCATTTGCAGCTCAGTCGGCGTTCTTTATATTTCTCTCGTTTTTTCCGCTTATCAATATAGTGATATCACTTCCGAGATTTCTTCCTTTCACACAGGACCAGATGCTTGAAGTCATCTACTTTATTCTCCCTCACAAGTTTGAAAACTATGTCGGAGATATAGTCAACGATATGTATATGCATTCGTCGGATTCGATGACAGTCATATCCATAGTTATAACACTCTGGTCGGCGGCGAAAGGCATTATGGCCATAAGAAATGGTCTTAATGAGGTATATAGATCGAGAGAGAAGAGAAATTACTTTATAATCCGTGGAATAAGTTCGGTATATACACTGGTATTTATCATGATATTCATAGCGCTTATTCCTGTTAATATGTTTGGAACTCAGATAGCACTCAATATTCTGGGGAAGTTCCCGGGATATGCAAATGAGACACTTCTTATACTCAGTTTGAGAAGTGCGGCAACATTCATACTTCTTTTTGTTATGTTTGATCTGATGTATACGATAGTTCCGACGAGAAAGCTCAGCCTCAGAAAGCAGATGCCGGGGGCATTTTTTGCGGCCTTATCATGGGTCGGGGTTACGAAGATATTTTCGCTTTACGTAGATTATTATGCTGCCAAGAGCTATATGTATGGTTCGATGACAACCGTAATAATGCTTCTGTTCTGGATGTATTTTGTTATATATCTTGTGTTCGTTGGAGCACAGCTGAATGAGTATCTGCATACATGCAGAATGAGAGAAGAACAGTATGAACTCAGTAAGTATACTGAGGAAAAAAATGAAGTCTGGGAAGACGATGATATAGTAAAAGATAATAACGACAGTGAAACAACGGTCGATGAATGAAAGAGGATATAAAGATGAATAAGATTAGAACAAGATTTGCTCCAAGTCCTACAGGAAGAATGCATGTGGGAAATCTGCGTACAGCACTGTATGCATACCTTATCACAAAGCATGAAGGCGGAGATTTCATACTCAGAATCGAAGACACGGATCAGAACCGTGAGGTTGAAGGAGCTGTAGATATAATCTACAGAACTCTTAAAGAAACAGGTCTTCTCTGGGATGAGGGTCCGGACAAAGACGGTGGTGTAGGTCCATACATTCAGTCAGAAAGAATGGCTCAGGGAGTTTATCTTGAGTATGCAAAGAAACTGATCGAGAGAGGTGAGGCATATTACTGCTTCTGTGATGAAGAAAGACTTGCTTCACTTAGTCAGGATATAGAGATAGATGGTGAAACCAAGAAGGTTTTCCGTTATGACAAACATTGTCTGCATCTTTCACAGGAAGAGATAGACGAGAAGCTGGCCGCTGGAGTTCCTTATGTTATAAGACAGAATAATCCTACAGAAGGTGAGACAAAGTTTGAGGATGAACTTTACGGAACTATTACTGTTCCTAATATAGAACTTGATGACATGATCCTTATCAAGTCAGACGGTTATCCTACATACAACTTTGCAAATGTAGTAGACGATCATCTTATGGGTATAACTCATGTTGTAAGAGGTAACGAGTACCTCTCATCAGCGCCTAAGTATAACAGACTTTACGAAGCGTTCGGATGGGAAGTTCCGGTATATATTCACTGCCCTCTTATAACAGATGAGAATCATAACAAGCTTTCAAAGAGAAGCGGACATTCTTCATTTGAAGATCTTCTCGAGCAGGGATTTCTGACAGAGACTATTGTTAACTTCGTATCTCTTCTCGGATGGAGCCCTGAGGGTAATGAAGAGATATTCTCTCTGGAAGAATTAACCAAACTGTTTGATTATCACAAGATATCAAAATCGCCGGCTGTACTCGATATGACAAAGCTTAAATGGATGAATTCGGAGTATATAAAGAAGATGGATCCGGATGCATTCTTCGAGAAGGCAGAGCCGATCCTTAAGGAAACTATCTCAAGACCGCTTGATCTTAGAAAGATCGCTTCAATGGTACAGTCAAGTATCGAGGTATTTGCGGATATCCCTGAGCAGGTTGATTTCTTCGAGGCAGTTCCTGAGTATGATAATGAAATGTATACTCATAAGAAGATGAAGACAAATGCTGAGAACAGCCTTCAGCTTCTTAAGGAGGTTCGCCCGATACTTGCAGAGGCGGAGGCATTTGATAATGACAGCCTGTTTGAGCTTCTGAAGACATTTGCGGCAGAAAAGGAATACAAGACGGGCTTCATCATGTGGCCGATCAGGACGGCAATGTCCGGCAAGGCTGCAACTCCGGGCGGCGCTACTGAGCTGATGTCGATACTCGGCAAGGAAGAGAGCCTGAAGAGGATTGATGCGGCTATCGAGAA
>JAFZXD010000236.1 GCA_017616955.1 Eubacterium sp.
ATGCTAAAAATGAAGAAAACGCAAAGCCATCTATTATTGACAGATTCTTAATTTCTTCAAAAGAGTTTAAAGGTAAATTTGATCCTGATGGGGCAACACAAGATACAATTAAATTAGCAAATAAAGGTGAATTCAACTCTTTAGTACCTGAATTCCATGACAAGGATGGAAAAGTAATCGAAGATCCTTATAAATATTTAAAGGATAAAAAAAATAATGAGAATAAGAATGGTAACGGAGGCGACAATAAGAAAAACGATAAAAACGATAAAAATAATAAAAACAAGAAAAATGATAAAAAGGGAAAGAATCACTAAATAACCCTCGAAAGTGGACAATTGAAATCTGATTTCAATTGTCCACTTTTTATGTAAACCAGTTTATAAAAAAATTATAAAAGTTGTTGACATGAATAGAATGAAGTGGTATAAAATATAAACATATCAAACAGATAGGTAAATAGGTAAAAGTTATGAAGACATTTAATTCTTACAATAGAACATGTTGTTGTTGCTGTTATTCTGAACAAGATAATGGCATTCTTCGTATGTTCTGTAAGAATTATGATAGTAGTAGTATATAGCATTTTTATGAAATGATATAAAGACTTTACTTATGCGAGGAATGAATAATTCCTCGCTATTTTTTTGCCTAAATTCAATGTTCCAAATAAGTAAAAAAGATTAGTTAAAAATAAAGGAGAGAAAAACAATGAGCATTAAAATCAATTCACTTTTAATTCACGGTGGTATCGACGGAGACGAAACAACAGGAGCAGTTAACGTTCCGATATATCAGACTTCAACATATAAGCAGGATGGTCTTGGAGAGACAAGAGGTGGCTGGGAGTATTCCAGAACAGGTAACCCAACAAGAGCAGCACTTGAGAAGCTGGTTGCAGATCTTGAGCAGGGTGAATACGGAATGGCATTTGCATCCGGACTCGCAGCTATTTCAACTGTACTTTCACTTTTCAAGTCGGGTGACAGAATAATCATATCCGACAATATCTATGGAGGAACATTCAGAGTTCTCGATAATGTATTTAAGCATTTCGGACTTAACTTCACCATAGTTGATACTTCGGATATAAATGAAGTTAAGAAGGCACTTGAAGATAAGGAAGCAAATAAGGACGGCGAGGTTAAAGCAGTATACATCGAGAGTCCTGCCAATCCGCTTCTTTCGGTAACAGATATTGAGGAAGTAGCAAAGCTCGCTAAGTCATACGGAAAGCTCACTATAGTTGATAATACATTCCTTACACCATATCTTCAGAGACCGCTTACACTTGGAGCTGATATCGTAGTTCACAGCGGAACAAAGTATCTCGGCGGACACAGTGATACGGTTTCAGGATTCGTAATCGTTAAGGATAAGGAACTTGCTGATAGACTGTATTATCTGCAAAATGCAATCGGCGGAATACTTGCACCGATGGACAGCTTCCTGATGATCAGAGGAATTAAGACACTCGGAGTGAGAATGGACAGACATGTGGCAAATGCTAAGAAGATAGCTGAGTGGCTTGTAGATAGCGGATATGTTGAGAAGGTTTACTATCCTGGACTTAAGACAGATCCTGGATATGAGATTCAGAAAAAGCAGGCAGATGGACCTGGAGCTATGATCTCATTTACTCTCAAAAAGGATTATGACTATAAGAAATTCTTTAAGTCACTTAACCTCGTGACGCTTGCAGAGAGCCTCGGTGGAGTGGAGTCACTCGTATGCCATCCTGCATCAATGACACATGCAGCTATTCCAAAGGATATAAGAGAAGCTGTTGGAATCACAGACGAGCTTATTCGTCTTTCAGTTGGAATCGAAGATGCGGATGATATCATCGCTGATATCGAGCAGGCAATTAAAGTGTCAGAAAAGTAGGTTTCCGCGGCAAGTAAGCTAAGCATGTACGAGAGTATGTATGCAAGACATCGCTTGCACTCAGGACGGGCTCTCCCGAACGGCCGCTTCGCAAAGCTCAGCTCGCTAAACTCTCACTTCGCACTCTGTGCTCGTGAATCGTTAAGCGCCGCGACCCTTATGGTCTTGCATACATACTTCGTCCATTGCTTTTGTTTACTTGCTCGCGAGCAAGTTGATTTTGGCAAATGTATAATATATGCTTGCGAGACCGTTGCGGGCCTGAGCACTTAGCGATTCACGAGTCGAAGACGAAGTGAGAGCTTAGTACTCCTAGGGGTGTCCCGCACCGTACGCGAGTAGAGTTGAGCAAGCATATATTATACGTGCCAATCAACCTTGCCGTGGAAAATATGTATATGAAAGTCTAATAGATTGGAAGAGGAGTTTATTATGGATGTATTTATGAATATTCAGGAAATGATTGGCAACACACCAATCATGAAAATTAATCATATGGGAGTTAAGGAAGGTGTAAATATCTATGCCAAGCTTGAGCTGATGAATCCTGCAGGAAGTGTTAAGGACAGAGTTGGCATGTATATGATCGAGGATGCTGAGCAGAGAGGTATCCTCAAGCCGGGAGGAACTATCGTTGAGGCAACTGCAGGTAATACAGGAATCGGAATCGCTGTTGCAGCTCTTAATAAGGGATACAAAATAATCTTTGTAGTTCCTGAGAAGTTCTCTATCGAGAAGCAAAAGGTTATGAAAGCTCTTGGCGCTGAGATAATCAATACCCCTCGCGAGGGTGGAATGCTTGGTGCTGCTGAGAAAGCAGAGGAGATAATCGCTCAGACTCCGGGCGCTGTATCCATGAAGCAGTTCAAGAATCCGGCTAACCCGCTTTCGCATTATGAGACAACCGGTCCTGAGATCTATAAGCAGATGGATGGTCAGATCGATTACTTCGTAGCGGGAGCAGGAAGTGGCGGAACATATTCGGGAGTTGTTAAATACTTAAAGGAGCAGAACCCTGACATCAAGGGCGTGCTTGCAGATCCTGTTGGTTCCATAATCGGTGGAGGGGAGCATGCCGATTACGATATTGAGGGTATCGGTAATGACTTCATAGCCGACACCATGGACATAACTCTTGTAGACAAGGTAATCAAAGTAACAGATACAGAAGCATTTAATACATCCAGACAACTCGCATTAAAAGAAGGAATACTTGCAGGTACATCATCCGGAGCTGCCCTTAACGCGGCACTTAGACTTGCAGAAGAAATAGAGAGTGGAAATATAGTTGTAGTATTTCCGGATAGAGGCGACAGATATTTAAGTAAGGGATTGTTTTAATCAAATAAAATCAGAGGGTTATACATTTTTTTTATAACTGAATATTAAAAAGAGGAATAGTTAAACCTATTGACCCAATAGGCGAATCGTATTATGATTTCAAACGTGTTCACGAGATAAGAAAATTCGAACATGATAAAGAAGTAAGTGCTAATCAAATATTGCTCAAGTATTGATTATATATGAGGCACGGATGGATATGAGAGGTGAGGTTTGATGGGTTTTAATACTACAGCCATTCATGGCGGGTTTGTAGATGAGGATAAGAAAGCGGTTAATTATCCGGTTTATCTTTCTTCAACATTTATTCAGCCCGATGTTGAATGCGAAGGAGAGTATTGTTACAGCAGGGGAAATAATCCGACCAGAGCTTCAGTTGAAAAACTGGCTGCTGATGTGGAAGGCGCAAAATACGGTATCGCAACAGCCTCAGGTATGGCGGCGACAAGCCTTGTACTTGAGCTCTTGAATAAGGGCGATAAGGTTTTGATAAATGATAATGTATACGGTGGTACTTGGAGATTTGTTTCGAATCTGCTCGAGAAAAGAGGAGTTGAGTACGAGATTGTAAATGACTTCAACGAGTATGATTTTAGTAAGGCCGATTCAAATGTAAAGCTGGTATTTCTTGAAACTCCTTCGAATCCTCTTCTTGAGATCACAGATATCAGAAGAGTGGTAGATGAGGCGCATAAGAAAGGAATACTTGTTGTCGTTGATAATACATTTATGACAGCATATCTTCAAAAACCTCTGGAACTGGGAGCTGATATAGTTGAATATTCTGCAACCAAGTATTACGCAGGACATTCGGATCTGTTGGCAGGCCTCGTATTGCTGAACAATGAAGAGATATACACAAAGCTTAAGTTCTTCAACAACACACTTGGCGGGATACTTGATCCGTTTGATTCATTTCTCCTTCAGAGAGGAATCAAGACATTAGGTGTGAGACTTGACAGACATCAGGCAAATGCACAGAAAGTCGCTGAGTATCTTCAGGATAATCCGGCTGTCGAGAGTTTATATTATCCGGGACTAAAGAGTCACAAGGGATACGAACTCCAGAAAAAACAAGCGAAGGGCGCCGGAGCTATCATTTCATTCAGACTGAATGAGAAGGAATATGATCTTCAAAAGTTTGTGGCAAAGTTAAGTATATTTTCATTTGCCGTAAGCCTGGGGGGAGTAGAGTCACTGGTATGCGTCCCCGCAACAATGACACATGAATCTTACAGTAAAGAATTACAGAAAAAAATAGGTATTACATCCAATCTTATCAGACTGTCGGTTGGGCTTGAAGAAATAGAGGACCTGATAGAGGATTTAGATACAGCTATAAAATATTCAAAGAAATGAGAGGAAAAATTATTATGAGGAAGAGATTAACATCGTTATTATTAGTCGGAGCAATTAGTTTTGGAGTTCTTACAGGATGCGGAAGTAAGGTTTCATCAAATGTAGAAGTTAACAGTGCTGAGAGCAATGCTGCTTCAGAAAGTGCTGATACAGAGGCTCTTTCACAGGATGCATCTACAGAAAGTACATCAAACGGCGGAGCTACAACATATGATCAGATAAAGTCAAACGGTTATATTACATTTGCAACAGAAGGAACATACGCTCCTTATTCATATCATGATGACAGCGACAAGCTCGTTGGATTCGACGTTGAAGTTGCTCAGGCAATAGCTGAAAAGCTTGGTGTAGAAGCTAAGTTTACAGAGACACAGTGGGATGGAATTATCGCAGGTCTCGATGCTAAAAAGTATGATGCTATAGCAAATCAGGTTAGTATTACAGAAGAGAGACAGGAGAAGTATCTGTTCTCTACACCTTACACATATGCATACGGTGCAGTTGTTGTAAATGGCGACAATACTGAGATCAACAGTTTTGAGGATCTGAAGGACAAGGACGTTGCACTTACAGTTACAAGTAACTGGGCTGAAGTTGCTGAAAGCTATGGCGGAAAGATCGTATCAACAAGCGGATTCAGTGAATCAATCCAGCTCGTTCTTCAGGGCAGAGCAGATGCAACAGTAAATGATAACGTTACATTTCTTGATTTCAAGGCTAATCAGCCTGATGCAAATGTAAAAATCGTTGCTACTTCTGACGAAGCAACTGAGTCAGCTATTCTTATCAGAAAAGAAGATTCAGACCTTCAGGAAGCTATTAACGGTGCTCTTGATGAGCTTCGCAGCGAGGGCAAGCTTACAGAGATTTCAAAGAAATATTTTGGTGAAGATATAACAGTTGAAGAGTAGAGAGATGATGACATTTCTCCGAATGTAACGATTGAGGATATATATGAATTCGAGACTATTTGAAATAATAATCAATTCTATTCCAAAGATATTGTTGCCTGGATTGACTGCTACCAGTCCTCTTACACTTATTTCCTTCTTTCTGGGAATGATAATAGCAATCCTGGTGTCAGTTACCAGAGTTATGAAGATAAGAGTGCTTTCTGAGGTGTTCAGATTCTATGTCTGGGTATTTAGAGGCACTCCGATGCTGGTACAGCTCTTCATTATCTTCTACGGACTTCCGAATGTTGGAATAAATATAGAGGCATTTCCATCAGCTATAATTGCATTTTCGCTAAACATAGGAGCTTATGCGTCGGAGACGATCAGAGGTTCTATCCTGGCTATCAATAAGAGTCAGACCGAAGGTGCCGTAGCGTGCGGACTCACTCTGTGGCAGACGATGATCCATATTGTGCTGCCTCAGGCGATAAAGAATTGTATACCTGCGCTGTTCAATTCATTTATTTCGCTTGTAAAGGATACGTCGCTTGCGGCAAATATCACTATTACGGAAATGTTTATGGCGACACAGCGAATTGTTGCAGTTACTTATGAACCGCTGGCGCTCTATATTGAAGTTGCGGTTATTTATCTGATATTCAGTACAGGACTCAGCTGGCTGCAGAAGAAGGTTGAAAAATCGCTTAGCAAGTCAACCGGTAAAGTGGCTCAGGCGTAGAATAGGTAATTAAGAGTATAGTTTGAGGTTAAATTATGATTCAGATTCATAATCTAAAAAAATCTTTCGGAGATAAAACAATAATCAAAAATATAGATCTGGAAGTAAATAAGCGTGAGACCGTGGC
>JAFZXD010000237.1 GCA_017616955.1 Eubacterium sp.
CGGAAGACTTATTCTCCGTTTATAAACTATTCCGTTATACTTCTTCTTAATCTCTATAAAAGCACTTGTCGATTCATTCGGTACTTTATAGGTTCTAAGTCGCAACTTTTCCTTATATATAGGTTTTTCGAGCGACTTTCTGATTAACCGAAAATCAGGAGTATCATAATATATGTTATATATTCTTGTATCTCCGTATTCATCCGGTTCTACATATTCGCTTAATCTTTCCAAAAGGGCTTTGTACTTATTAGCTGGTACTGAGTATTTGATTTCCACTCGTGCAAAGCTCTCCTTATAACCACCATTTGCCATTTTTTCATCCCCTTTTAAGATGACATTTACGTCTCAAAAATGAAGTGTCATCTCGCTTGTATTTCTTATAAATTAAAAAGTCTTCTTACTATTTCCATGATTACTTCACAATCCGCGAAAATCATAATAAATCCCTCCTTCCGCAAGTTTTTTTGTTCAATATATCCAATTTATTGCCGCATATCCAATATATATTTATCACTTTATACAATCAACCCCTTTGTTACAAGTGGGGGTATTTTTGTTACAAGCGGACATTATAGAAAAGTAAGATATGCTTACTTTCACGCAAGCGTGTTGGTTGCGCAAATGTTGCAAAATATGCTCGAGAGACCATTGCGGGTCTGTGCCACATCGCAGAAGCGATGTGCATGTACAAAAAAAACAGTACAAAGGCCTCCTCCTTTGTACCGTCTTTATCTTATTGGCAGTTCAATTTTTAATAACATCATATTGTCGTCGTAGATCCATTGGACAACTCCTCCGTTTCGTTCGACAACATCTCTGATCTTCTTTACCCCGAAACCGTGCCCGGGTTCTTTTTTTAGTGACATGAGAGCTTTATCCTCCGGTAAGGCAGAATTGTTTACGTCTATATAAAGCATCTGCTCATAATGTGTTATCTCTATCTTTAGTTTCTTTCTTCCTTTAAACTTCTTCAACGCTTCATGAACGTTATCCATGATGTTTGACATGAGCGTACACATGTCAACATTATCCATCTTGAAATAATCGGGAATCTTGCCTTTTACATCACAGACAAAATCTTCATCTCCGTCCATATCGCTGAGAACTTTATTTACAAAAAGATCTGCTATCTTATTCCCGACGGAAATGACATTTTTTATCTCATATTTACTGAATATACTTTCTATATATTTAACTATCTCTCCGTCGCTGTGTTCCGACGCCATACTTTTTATAAGTATCATGTGATTGTTAAAATCGTGCCTATAACTTCTTAGGTCTCGTTCCCTTTCTATCAGAGCATCAACATACTGCTGATTTATATCCAATAGCTTACTCTTATATTCATCTATTACGGTCATCTGTCTGATCCTGGTGATGTAATAGATTCCCATCGTAACCAGAAATGCAGTAACCGCGGCAACTATGATACTTATAACAGATATAAATTCAGATAACCTGCTCTCAGCCTCTGCTCTGAACATGATTTCGAGCATTCCAACCCAAATATACAGAATGAACGATACCATAAATACACCTGCATTCATAATAGGTTTAAATGACATTATAGCTTCATTTACCGTTTTATTATATTTGCGGCCCATCATTGCTATCATGACAATCAGCAAGAATGATATGGCATCTCCTATTTCGGACATAATCGCAGAAGGAACTCTGATAATAGTCAGACTGTTTATAACTATTATATCCAATAAAGATATAAGTGTAGTTACTACCATGGCAAATACAGTCTTACTAACCAGTTTCCCTTTGAAGAATATGATTGGAAATACAAATAGCCATATAGCCTTGTATATTGGCAAATTAACCACGTCAATCTCCAATATCATTGGCAGCACCAGCATAGGATACAAGAAAGTCAGAAAGACAAATATATTCCTCCTACGTTCAAATCCCATAACATAATGGAATACCAAAAATATTTTCAGTGACTCAAGCACTCCCCACAAATAAACAAAATAAAGCTCCATCACATATACCCCGCTCGTTTTCTGCTATACTCAGAAAACTCTTTCCTAAATGTAGGATATCGTCTTTTCGATATCTTTATTTTATCATTGTCTATAAAGGCATACCTATTTCCATCCAGCCCAACGTCTATTCTGCTGACATACTTTAAATTGATGATATAAGATCTGTGTGCTCTGCAAAAGTTCAGACCCGTCAGTTTAGTTTCCATATCTTTCATAGTCGCACGATACAAAACTTTACTGTCATCATTTTTTACGATATCCACATATACACCATTCGACTGAATATATTTAATATTTCTTACGTCTATAGTTCCAATGAATCCCGTAACGTTGCCCTTTCTGGTGAGAGCCTTTTCCATGTACTTGGGTAACATCCCCGCTATATCGGTTTTGTCTATAAATCCCATAACATTTAAACCGAATGATTCGGGCATATGTGCCGTATATCCGGAAATAAATATAATGATTATATCAAGCTCATTCTCCTCGATATAATTCTTCACTTCGATGCCGCTATCTTCTCCGAGCTCTATATCCAAAAGCAATATATCAATATTCGCCAGCTCTTTCATCAGTGCATGCACATTACTGAATTCATGAATATCAAACTTTATATCACTACTTTTAAGGATTTTTTCACACTCTGCTTTGATCTCACGCCTGCACCCTCTGTTGTCATCGCAAACTGCTACAATCAATTGTTTCTCGTCACCTCCTATAATTAACGTTAATACAAATAATAAGTATAACAGAAAATTGACACGAAAAAAAGCGGAACCGACTTTTTTCGGTTCCGCGATATATATCTATGAGTAAAAATCCGATTACTCAGCCTGTCCTGTGAACTTGTTAGGGTTAAGCTTAAGTCCAGGTCCCATTGTTGAAGCGATAGTAACGCTCTTAAGGTACTGTCCCTTTGCACTTGAAGGCTTAGCCTTAACAACTGCATCCATAAGTGCCTTATAGTTATCTGCTATCTGCTCAGCTGAGAAAGAAGCCTTTCCAACCGGAACGTGGATGATGTTTGCCTTATCAAGTCTGTACTCGATCTTACCGGCTTTAACATCTTCAATAGCCTTAACAACATCAGGAGTAACTGTACCAGCCTTAGGATTTGGCATAAGTCCCTTAGGACCAAGTACACGACCAAGACGTCCAACAACACCCATCATATCAGGTGTAGCGATAACAACGTCGAAATCAAGCCATCCTTCATTCTGAATCTTTGGTACAAGCTCATCTCCACCTGCGTAATCTGCGCCAGCTGCAAGTGCCTGATCAACCTTATCTCCCTTGGCAAAAACGAGGACCTTAACATCTTTACCAGTTCCGTGAGGAAGTACAACTGCTCCACGAACCTGCTGATCTGCATGACGTCCATCAACACCAAGCTTCAAATGAGCCTCGATTGTTTCATCGAACTTTGCATTTGCTGTCTTTTTTATAATCTCTGCAGCTTCTTCAAGGTCATAAAGCTTGTTTTTGTCAACGAGCTTGATAACCTCAGCATATCTCTTGCTTTTTTTCATTATTCATTACCTCCCAATTAGTCAACTACTTCAACGCCCATTGAGCGAGCAGTACCTGCTATCATACTCATAGCTGTCTCGATTGATGCTGCATTGAGATCAGGCATCTTGATTTCAGCTATTTCCTGTACCTGAGCCTTGGTAATCTTAGCTACCTTCTTCTTGTTAGGCTCACCTGACGCCTTCTGAATACCTGCTGCCTTCTTAATAAGAACTGCTGCAGGAGGAGTCTTGGTAATGAATGTGAAACTTCTGTCTGCGTATACTGTGATAACTACAGGAATGATCATATCACCCTTATCAGCTGTTCTATCGTTGAACTGCTTTGTGAAATCAACGATATTTACACCATGCTGACCAAGAGCAGGACCAACCGGAGGTGCCGGTGTTGCTTTACCTGCAGGTATCTGTAACTTGATGTAACCTTCGACTTTTTTAGCCATTTTTTTATTCCTCCTTTGTGGTATGTAGCGGGGTGTCGTCCCCTTCCACTTATATATCAACTCTTATAGAGTTAATAACAAAAAATTATAACTTCTGGATATCATCCAGACTGATCTCAACATCTGTTGAACGACCGAATATATCCATATCGATTGTAACAGACTGTTTTGTACGACTTATAGTCTTAATCTTTCCAACAGTACCTTCCCAGGCACCGGCTATAACTTTGATCGTATCTCCGATCTCAACATCGATAACAATATCTGATGTCTTAACGCCCAGTTTTCTCATCTCTATTTCAGTAAGAGGAACCGGTTCGGATCCAGGACCAACAAATCCCGTAACGCCCCTGGTATTTCTAACGACATACCAAGTAACGTCGTTCTTTATCATGTGAACAAGAACATATCCAGGAAAAATCTTCTTGGACATAGTCTTCTTAACGCCGTTTTTAACCTCAGTAACGTCCGTAACAGGAACCATTACTTCAAACATCTGATCCTGAAGTTTTCTATTTTCAATAGTCTTCTCGATGTCGGCTTTAACCTTGTTCTCATAACCCGAATAGGTATGAACAACGTACCAGTGCGGCTCATCGTCGCCCTGTTGTTTTATATTTGCTGACTTCTTACGTGGAGCTTCAGATACTTCCTCTTCAGGTGTCTCTAAAGTATTCTCTTCTTCAACGCCTGATACCTCAGGATTAACCTCAGGAGTAACTTCGCTCTCTAAATTCATATCATCTGTCATATTATCACCGCCTACCAAATGAACTGAAGGCCCAGATTGAGCAACCAGTCAACGACTACAATAATAACACCAATGAGTATAGCAGATACAAGTACAACTGCAGCTTCTTTAAACAGTTCATTTCTCTTTGGCCAAGTAATCTTGCCAAATTCTGCCTTTAATTCCTGAAACCAGCTTCTTTTAAGAGCAGGTGATGCTTCTTTCTTTTCTGACATAATAATCACCTCGCTTAATTATTTTGTTTCTTTGTGCATTGTGTGCTTCTTACAAAACTTGCAGTACTTCTTTGTTTCCATTCTGTCCGGATGTAACTTCTTGTCCTTTGTAAGATTATAATTACGCTGCTTACATTCTTCGCATGCAAGTGTGATCTTAACGCGCATGGATCTCTACCTCCAATATTTAAACTAAAAACAATTTAACCTATTGTTCTGCACGTAGATAGGGTAACCTTAAGGAGTGCCGGCTGGGATAACCGAAAATGCACACCAAAAGAAGTGCGTACAGAAACGCAAGTGATAGGATAACATAGTAATACAAAAGAAGTCAAGGGAATTTTTTGACCAGCCGTCAATTATATTTCCGGACTAGCCGCCAATTATTCCTTTTATAATAAATATAGCCATTACCAGAAGTCCGAGCACTATTCTGTAGATACCGAACACTTTAAAGTTATTCTTCTTTATATATCCCATAAGGAATTTAATCGCTACTACAGATACAAGGAAGGCAACCACCATTCCGATTATAAGCTCTATGAACTCCATAGCCGAATAATGCATTCCAAACTTTATGATCTTTATAAGACTCCATCCGAACATGATCGGGATACTCATAAAGAAAGAAAACTCCGTTGCAAGACGTCTTGAGATTCCCATAGTAAGTCCTCCGACTATCGTTGCTCCGGATCTGGAAGTTCCCGGTACTATTGCCAGTGCCTGAAACAGTCCAAGCTCAACTGCATCCTTATATGTAAGATGACTAAACTTCGTCTTACTTTCGGTTCTTCTTTCATTTCTGTTTTCCACAAGAATGAAGAGAATACCATATACCATAAGGGCTACCGATATAACCAGACCGTTATGTGCATACTTTTCCATCCAATCATCCAATATGAGACCTACGACTGCTGCGGGTATCGTAGCTACTATAACCTTTACCCACATATTAAGTATGGCACGGCTTATACCGATATTTCCTATCTTTATCTCATTCTTCCATCTGGCGTCTTTTTTCTTTTTCCCTTTACGGATTATAACAGGGACCTTGTTATCCTTGATAATCCTGAAAGGCCATAATCTGCTCCAGTACATATAAATAACAGCGAGGATAGCGCCAAGCTGAATCACAACAAAGAACATTTCTTTAAATTCCGGTTTTGAATTCAGTTTTATAAATTCGTCCACCAAAAGCATATGTCCGGTGCTGCTTATAGGAAGCCACTCCGTTATACCCTCAATGATACCTAAAAATATGACCTTTATTAATTCAAGTAAAACCATCACGACCCCCGTATAATGATTTAGGTGCCAAAAGTTACTTCTGACACCTCATGACATATGATAACATCGCAAATCTACTTCTGTCAAAGAGATAGTTTGTCGTATTCTTTAGTTACATGCTCCACATCGCCCGCACATATAATCTTTCCTTTATCAAGAATTATAGCCTTGTTACATATTCTTCTGACCTGTTCGGTATTGTGTGAAACAAACAGTACCGTAACACCCTTGTCCAGAAGAGACATCAGCTTATTCTCACTCTTCTTTCTGAACTTTGCATCTCCTACGGAAAGCACTTCGTCCAGTATAAGCATATCTGGTTCTACGATTGTTGCTATCGCAAATCCAAGTCTTGCTTTCATTCCCGACGAATAGTTTTTGAGCGGAACGTCGATGAATTCTTTAAGTTCGGAAAAATCTATTATCTCCTGAAGCTTTTCATCGATAAATTTATGACTGTATCCGAGACATGCTCCGTACAGATATATATTTTCAAGTCCGGTATACTGAGGATCAAATCCCGCCCCAAGTTCTATCAGAGGTGCAAGCACTCCCTTTCGGGTTACGGTTCCAACCGTTGGTCTGAAGACACCGGCTATAACTTTCAAAAGTGTTGATTTACCGGCTCCGTTGTATCCCAGTATTCCAAGACGATCTCCCTTTTGAAGTTCAAATGACACATCCGAAAGTGCCCAGAACTCATTATAATTCAGCTCTTTCTTCATTAGAGCTATAAAATATTCTTTAAGAGAATCATGTTTTTCTTTACTCAGGTTGAATTTCATACTGACATTTTCAACCCTCAGAACAGCCTCCTGCATATTATGTCCTCTATATCTCCAAGATAAATTTATCTTCGTTCTTTGTGAAAACTACTATTCCGATTATAGTCATAACCACTCCAAAAGCAGTCGCATACGCAAAGTATTTAACATTGAGCATATTTCCAAAGATTGCACTTCTGAAACTATCTATAACGCAGAACAGTGGATTAAACTTAAGCACAAAGCTCCATCTGCTTGCGAGAAGCTTCTCTGCTTTATAGAATATCGCACATGTATACATGATAAGCATAAGTGCAACATTCCAAAGATATTCCATATCTCTGAAGAATACACCTACTGTTGAAAGTACCAGTCCACAGCCCATACTCAGAATAAGCAGAACCAAAAGAACCGGAACTGCCTGAATAAGATATACTGTAGGAAATACTCCAAGTACCATTGATACCACAGCTAGTACGATAAGTGATATTAAAAATATTACATAATTAAATAAGATGGATGACACCGGATAAAGAAGCTTTGGAACATAAACCTTCTTTATAATAGAACTGTTAGCTCTTATAGACTTAAGTGCCGCTGTAGTGGACTGTGAAAAGAATCCGTACAGCAATCTTCCTGACAATATATAAACCGGAAAGCTCTTACTTTTCTCACCCATGAGTGTTCCGAAGACAATAGTCAGAACAATCATCGTTAGCAGAGGTTCCAATAGAGACCAGAGAATACCGAGATATGATCTTCTGTATTTAAGACGAATGCCCTTCTTTATGAGTTCGGAAAGAATGAATCTATTTTGTGCAAAATTATCTCTACCCATATGTGGTAGTGCTCCTTATTACTTAAATACGACCGAATCTGCTGATTCAAAGAAATCGTTTTTATATTCGTTATATAATTCTTTATAACATGCAAAGTTTACAAGCCAAAACTCGTCATTGTTATCGAATACGCAGGTCAGATATGAATAATCTGTTCCGGAAACTTTTCTGTTATATTCAAAGTACAGATAATCGTCCTTGGAATTCACCTTTGGACTTCCCGGAATATTATTGGCCCTTATATAAGCCTCAGCATAGTCCTGAGCAGAATTGGCTTCAAGTCCGCTCTTCTCTATATCTTCCTTGGAAGATCTGACTCCCATAGCTATACCATCAGGACTTGTATAGTACCAGGTGGCATTTGCCAGAGTTGCCTTCTGATAATCCTTTGAAAGGGTTATTTCCATCCCTTCATTTTTAATGGTTCTGTATCTGGAACCACATCCTGTAAGAGACATCATAAAAAGAACTGCCATCAAAAAAAACGCATTCTTAAAAAACTTTTTATTATATTTCTTCATATCTTTCTCCGAATTATCCTTTTAACAGAAGCGTATTCGCATTATTCATCTGTTATCGAAACATAATTATAACATAAAGAAAACCTGACTGAAAGTGATATCGTCAGGTTTTCCTTTTTTTATATTATACTGAATTATACATTATTTAATAACGTGAACCCATCCTTCAGGTCCTTCAATTCTGCACATCTGAATACCTGTAAGTGTATCGTATAACTTCTTTGTTGTAGGACCCATCTCATCCATTCCGCTTGGGAAGCAGATTTCTTTACCATGGTCAACAACCTTTCCAACAGGTGATATAACTGCAGCTGTACCGCAAAGTCCGCACTCATCGAATGATGGAACCTCATCAAGGAATACTTCTCTCTCTTCTACTTCCATTCCAAGATACTGAGCAGCAACAACTTCGAGTGAACGACGTGTTACTGAAGGAAGGATACTGTCTGACTTAGGTGTAATAAGCTTATTACCCTTTACAAAGATGAAGTTAGCTCCACCTGTTTCCTCAACCTTAGTTCTTGATGCCGGATCAAGATACATATTCTCGTCAAATCCCTTGTTATGTGCATCTACTATTGCATGAAGAGACATAGCATAGTTAAGTCCGGCCTTGATATGTCCTGTTCCGTGAGGTGCTGCTCTATCAAAATCACTTACTCTGATAGTAATAGGCTTAGCACCACCCTTGAAGTATGGTCCTACAGGTGTTGTAAGAATTCTGAACTGATACTCATCAGCAGGCTTAACACCGATAACTGAATTAGAACCAAACATAAAAGGTCTGATATAAAGAGTAGCTCCTGAACCATATGGTGGAACCCAGTCTTCATTAGCACGTACTACCTGCTCAACTGCATCTATAAATCTATCTACAGGGAATGGAGGCATTTCAAGTCTCTTTGTTGTATCTACCATTCTCTGTGCATTAAGGTCAGGTCTGAAAGTTACGATATGACCATCCTCTGTTTCATAAGCCTTGAGTCCTTCAAAACATGACTGTGAATAATGAAGTACACATGCACATTCGCTCATTGTAATAGTGTGATTATCTGTAAGCACACCATCATCCCATGCTCCATCCTTAAAATTTGAAACATAGCTCTTATCAGTCTCCATATATCCAAAGCCTAAAGAACCCCAATCGATATCCTTCTTTGCCATAACAATGTCTCCTCTCGAAAAAAAGATTAACTTCTTCAAATTTACCCCTCCTTATTTAGAATGTCAAGTATAATCATCCATTCTTTTAAAAAAATTAAGTTTCGTGAAGATATTTCATACAGACTTTCATATTTTAAATAAATATGGTAAAATACTGAGGCTGTTATTTTATTAGAAAGAAGGTTTATCAATGTATAAAGTTGATTTTAACAGTCCGGTACATGCTCATTTTATAGGTATAGGCGGAATAAGCATGAGTGGACTTGCAGAGATTTTGAAAAACGCCGGTTTCACAGTATCAGGTTCAGATATGAAAGAATCCGATACCACAAAAGTTTTGGAAGAACGCGGAATCAAAGTATATATAGGACAGGTTGCTTCTAATATAACAGACGATATCAATTTCGTAGTTTATACAGCAGCCATTCACGAAGACAACGAAGAGCTTATGGAAGTTAAGAAGAGAAATATTCCTCTTCTATCCAGAGCAGAATTCCTTGGACAGCTGATGGACAACTATAAATACAGTGTAGCTGTTGCAGGTACTCACGGAAAGACTACTACTACATCCATGATGTCTCATATCATGTTAAATGCCAACACAGATCCTACTATATCTATAGGAGGAATGCTCGAAGCAATCGGCGGTAACATCCGAGTAGGTTCATCAGATTACTTCGTTACCGAGGCTTGTGAATACACAAACAGTTATCATCATTTCAGACCATATGCGAGTATCATACTGAATGTCGATAACGATCATCTTGATTTCTTTAAAAACATCGAGAATATAGCAGCTTCATTTGCTACATTTGCCACAAAGACAGTTGACGGCGGAGTTCTGATCGTAAATGGAGATATGAAATACACAGATCAGATTCTGGATGCCGTAAAGGATAGAAACATCACAAAGATTACATTTGGAAAGAACGACGGAAATACATATCAGGCTAAAGACATAACTCTTAACGAGCTCGGTCAGCCAACTTATACATTATATATAAAAGGAGAGAACAAGGGACAGGTAACTCTCTCGGTTATGGGTGAGCACAATGCTATCAACTCCCTCTCCGCTATCGCTGCATCACAGTATATAGGTATCGATCTTGATACTATAAAGGAAGGACTTCGACTCTGCCACAGTGCAGACAGACGTTTCCAGTACAAGGGAACAACTTCCGAAGGTGCAACGGTCATCGATGACTATGCTCATCACCCAACAGAGATTGCAGCTTCACTTGCAGTTGCAAAGGCTGTAGTAAAGAATGAACTCTGGGTTGCATTCCAGCCACATACTTATTCCAGAACAAAAGCACACCTTGATGCATTTGCAGAAGCGCTGTCAGTATGTGACCATGTTCTGCTGGCAGATATCTATGCTGCGAGAGAGCTGGATGACGGCAGTGTTTCATCAAAAGATCTTGCCGAAAAACTCCAAAAACTCGGATGCGATGCGGTATATCTTGGTGATTTTAAAAACATTGAAAATTATTTTAAAAATTCTTGCAAAAACAATGACATGTTAATAACTATGGGAGCCGGAAATATAGACAGCGTGGGGATGGAACTCCTAAATCAGTAAGTTATCAACATATCCACAAAATGAAAAATTGTATTATGTAAACCTTTGTGGTTTAGTTATCAACATAGGAAAGGGACTTTTCAAAAACCGTAAAGTCCCTTTTTTGGTACCCTTCTCAGATTACATTATCACATATCAACATTTTCAACATTTTCAACAACACACTATTAATACACAATGACGCCCTTCGGGTGTTTGCAATTAAATCCTTCATCTGATACAATGCATTAGCAGTCAAAAATAGCATAAATTATGAGAGAAGGTTAGTACATAAATGGACACAATCAATATTGCCTCAGAAGAGGATTCTTATACAAGTATTTCCAACAATTTTATCAAATATTATATGACAGATGCTAATGGGGATTTTGTTAAGCTTTATCTGTATTTATCCATGCTTTCGGCATCCGCTGAACCTATATCGTTCAGCAAGATTGCAGATCATCTGAACTGTACTGAGAAGGATGTATGTCGAGGCATCAAATACTGGATCAAGCAGGATGTTCTGAGACTCAGTTACAATGACAAGAAAGAAGTTACCGGAATCATCCTTAAGACACTCAAAAGACCTGACATGGATATCACTTCTGAGCTTAAGGTTGTTGACTTTACTCTCGCTCAGTCGGTCAAAAAGAGCGCACAGGCAGAAGCAGATAAAGTTACTGAAGAGATCGAGAAACCGACTGTAGCACAGACAGAGACTCTTAAGGCACCTCGTAAGAAGCAGCCTTCTCCTGATGATCTGTCAAGCATGCTCCGCGATCCTGAGATCCACGATCTTATAAATGAAGCTACGGCTTATTGCAACAGAGAGCTTGCTCAAAAAGAACTTAATTCACTTATATATATAAAAGACCAGCTTGGTTTTTCATTTGACCTCTGCGAGTACCTGCTTGAGTACTGCGCCGAGATTAAGAAGACCAGCTTCAGCTACATTGAGAAGGTAGCTAAAAACTGGTATGAAGAAGGTATCTCAAACAGAGAAGAAGCCGAGGAATATTCAACAAGATATCTGACACTTTACAGTAGAATCCTGAAAACCCTCGGAATCACCAGTCGCTTCTCTCCTGCTCCGGTTGAGAAGAAGTTTATTGATACCTGGACCAGAGATTATGGTTTTTCGGATACTATAATAATTGAAGCCTGCAACAGAGCTATCACAAGTAAGCCTCATGATGCAAACTTCCCATATGTTAACGGAATTCTTGAGAAGTGGTATAGGAATAATGTACACAGTTTATCCGATATCGCTGCTCTTGACGAGTCACATGCCAAGAATTCAAAACCGGCATCAAGACAGACTGCCAATACAACAAAATCAAAATCCGATAAACTCAGACAGCTTGAACAGTTTTATCTAAACGAAGGTTAATAATGATAGTAAAAGAAATTGAAAGTATAGATATAAGATCTCATCTGAGCCGTATCCGTTCCGGATACGAAGCACTTCACAACAGCCGTATAGATGAGATATATTCCAAGATTCCTGAAATCAAAAATATAGATGATTCCTTATCCGATATTGCTATAAGCGAAGCTAAGAATCGTCTTATGGGTAATCCCAAAGACGAAGCATTAAGTGAAAAGCTTGGTACCTTATCCGAAAAGAAGAAGGAACTTCTCAGACAAAATGGTTTTCCCGAGGATTACCTGGAACCGATATTCAACTGTCCTATCTGCAAAGACTGGGGAGAAATAGACGGTAAGGTATGCTCCTGTGTTCGAAATCTGAGAGTTTCAGAACTGTATAAGCGTTCCAATCTTAAGAATGTTTTCGAGAGAGAAAACTTCTCAACTTTTTCGCTTGATAACTACAGTAAGGTCACGGACCCCCAAAGAGGACGGTCCCCTCATGAAAATGCCACACATATTCTTAAAAAAGCCAAAACTTTTGTTGATAATTTTGACAAAGAACATGGTAACATATTAATATACGGTAGCACGGGACTTGGAAAGACATTTCTATCCAATTGCATAGCTAAGGCTCTGCTTGATAAAGGACATTCTGTTCTGTATCTTTCGGCAAATGAACTCTTTGAGGACATTTTAAGTACCTATATAATGTCCCATTCAAGATCATCTGCATTGGAAGCTATCTATAATTATCTGTACAGCAGTGACTTACTGATAATTGACGATCTGGGAACAGAGGTTATGTCCAGTTTTACAAGATCACAGCTCTTTGAGATTATAAACAAGAGAATGCTCAGCAATCTCTCAACCATAATCACAACAAACCTCGATCTTGAGACGCTTCAGGACAGATATACCGAACGTGTAATGTCTAGATTTGCGAAATCCTATGTTCTATATCCACTCTTCGGAGATGATATAAGATACCGTAAACACCTGAACAATATGGAGGAAAACCAAAATGCCTGATCAAAGTAAACTCATCACTGTACCTGACGGAAAGCTCGGAATTATCGCTCTTCAAAGCAGTGAAAAATTAGGAGCAAAGGTAGATGAATACCTTGTAAAGTGGCGTAATGAACGTGAACACATTAACAAAGACCAGTTACTGTTTAACGGTTACACCAGAGATACTTATCTACTTAAATCATGCTGTCCGAGATTTGCATCCGGAGAAGCAAAAGGTACACTTCGTGACTCTGTAAGAGGAACCGACCTGTACATCCTCGCAGACGTTACAAACACCGGAATCGAATATAACCTTGGTGGAAGGATGGTTCCGATGACACCTGATGAGCACTATGCAGACATAAAAAGAATGATTGCCGCTAGTGCAGGAAAAGCTCATAGAATAAATGTTATTATGCCATTTCTGTACGAGTCAAGACAGCATAAGAGAAACAGCCGTGAATCTCTCGACTGCGCACTTGCACTTCAGGAACTCGTTGCCATGGGTGTTTCAAACATCATCACATTTGATGCTCATGACCCAAGAGTACAGAATGCTATCCCAACAGTTGGTTTCGAAAACCTTATGCCAACTTATCAGTTTATCAAATGTCTCTTGAAGTCAACAAATGACCTTGAACTTGATAACGAACATATGATGGTAATAAGCCCTGATGAAGGAGCTATGCACAGAGCCATCTACTTCGCAAACCACTTCGGTGTTGACGTAGGTATGTTCTACAAGAGAAGAGATTATACAAGAATCGTAAACGGAAAGAACCCTATCGTTGCTCATGAATTCCTTGGAGATTCAGTTGAAGGAAAAGATGTTATCATCGTAGACGACATGATTGCTTCCGGAGAAAGCATGCTTGATGTATGCAGACAGCTTAAGAAGAGAAAAGCTAAGAGAGTATTCTGCTTTGCTACATTTGGTCTCTTCACAGCCGGACTTGAAGTATTTGACAAGGCTTATGAAGAAGGTACTATTGATAAGGTTATATCTACAAATGTATGCTATCAGAATCCGGATCTCTTCAACAGAGAATGGTACAGCTCAGCAGATATGAGTAAGTATCTCGCTATAATCATCGATCACATGAATCATGATTCTTCAATCAGCGAGCTGCTCAATCCAACAGAAAGAATTCAGGCAAGACTTAACGAATACAGAGAAAAGCATACTATATCAGACAACTATGACAGACCGTCACTTGCTTAATCGTTAATATACTTTTAAATCAACCGTGATAGGCTATTGGCTTATTCCGGTTGATTTAGTTATTGGCAGAATAAATCATCCGGAATTTTTAAAATAGGAATAAAACAATGAATGAGATAACATATCTTCAACTATGGATTTTTATCACAATATTATGGATCATTACACGTTTTGTTGTCTCAGTAAAAACTAAGACTTTTTCAATAAAGCGCGAATTACAGTTACTTCTGGTTTATATATGTATCATTGTTATAACCAGATTTGTATATTTTGGATTTCATCTCGAGAATGGAAAGATACCTCCTTTAAAATTAGGAATTGAAGATGATATTAATAAAATGATAAATATCAAACCTTTCTTCTTTCTCAAAGACAGATATGATGGATGGCTAATGAACATTATCGGAAATATCGCTATGTTCATACCCGTTGGAATAGTATGGCCTATCTGTTTTAAAAAACTTGATACATTCATAAAAACAGTCTTAGCAGGTGCCGGTTACACTTTATTTATAGAAGTAACACAACTGTTTTGCCTGGGAAGACACACAGATATTGATGACTTAATCTTAAACACAACAGGCGTTATAATCGGTGCATGTATTGTATTTGTGATTCGTAGAATACGTAACAAAGCATAGATGAAATAACAAAAAACCTCTATCCCATTATGGGATAGAGGTTTTTGAACTTCAGCTGTTAATTAACCACTCCAAGATACTCCTCAAGGCATATACCGTTCTTATGCATCTCAGTTGCTTCATTAATACCAACATATCTCAGATGATTCTTTTCATCCGTGACTCCTGTAATGGAGGATTTATTTTCCGGATATCTCACGATGAATCCGTACTTATAACTGTTATCTTCAAACCATTTCCACAGCTTCTTCTGACTTTCCTCTTCTCCGTCTTCCGAATCAACGTCGATTGCCAGACCTGTTTCATGTTCATTAACACCTGCCTGAGCTACAAAAGCTTTAGCATCTACTTCTGCCTGTTCCTGAGTTTCTCCCTCTTCAACGAGCTCTTCTATCTTCTCTTTAAGTTTTTCTTCCTGATCCATAAGTTCTACATAAGATGATGTTATAGTCGGTGAATGATTTGCCGCTCTTGCATCATCAAACATTTTCTGCAGATCGGGATATATTCTGCTGTCGACCTGATGACCATTTACGAGTTCTGTAAATTCAGGTATTTTGAAATCTTTTGGAAGAGGGTGTTTTGAACTGACATATGTCAGATTCCAAGGAAGCGCATCTGTTTCAGTAGCTTTCTTTTCTGCCTCTTGTTTAGCTTGAGCTTCCATAAGCGCTGCTTCTTCTTCACTTGCTTTCTGTTTCTTAGCCTCTTCAGCGATAGCCTGCTCTTCTTTCTTAATCTCAGCAGCCGTAAGTCCGGCACTCACAAGTACAGTGACAAGCGTAATAGCTATAGCCGTAGTCCATATAAATCTAAAATAAAGTCCGTCTCTTACGGTTATAAGTCTCCACTTATGCTTTAACCAGTTGATAAATCCATTATTACCCATAAATCACTCCACATACTGTTAACATCCTAAAACCTCACCCATTCTTACTGGGATTTCAAGGTTTTTGTCTACATTCTGCATGATATCATCTCTGAGTTTCACTTTTCCTTTTGGAACAAGAACTATTATAGTTGAACCACCGTATTCAAAATGTCCTTTTTCCATACCACGTTTTACCCTTTTCGCGCCATGGAACCTGTTGACTATTCTGCCTACCAGCATAGCTCCGACTTCCATCTGAACACATCTGCCAAAGTTTTCCGTATCGATCACCGAGTACTCTCTGCTATTCTCAACAAAAACAGGATACTCCTCGAGCGCTACAGGTCTGACTGTGTGATACACACCGTTTATCTTTCTGTCTCTGTATTTTCGACCTGAATCAAAGAATACATATCTGTGATAATGATTCACACAAAGTCTGAATACCAATGCATATCCGTCATGAAAACTTGCAGCAAGTTTTCTGTCACGAAGAAGTCTGCTGACAGTGAATCTGCTCTGCTTTATATTCAGGATACTGCTGCCGCTTATTTTGGTAACACTCAGAAGACCGTCACACGGTGATATCATTTTACTGCTATCCATCTCTATAGGTCTGAGACCCGGTTTTATCCTTCTGCAGAAAAAATCATTGAAGCTGTCAACTCCATCCATAATATAGCAACCCTTATCGATACTATTTTTCTTGGCAAATGGCTCAATAAGAAGTTTTGATATCTTTGAATCAAGAATCACTCCCGACAGATCCGACACCGGTTTACTTATAAGCGGTCTGAGAAGGATTCTTCCCGGTTTTGTTTTGTATAAAAAATCTAGTATCGTCATAATATTATCCTCTATAACGAAAGCAAGCCATTATCCGGTGTATGAATTAAATGCAAGTATATTAGCTACAAATTCAATCACACCAATAACTATTATTACAATCACTCCGACTGTTCCCGGTTTCTTTACTTTTACATTAAGTACAAATGCTATCGCCATCACAAGCATAACGATAAAAAATAATATCGTAAGATCCCATCTGCTGTAAAAATGTACTACCATAACAAGCGGAAATATCAGCGCAGATGCAGTAACAGGAAGCCCTGTGTAATATGTTACACCTGTTTTTTTTGCTTCTGCAGCTCTTACATCACATGTTGCATTGAAATATGCAAGTCTAATAAGTGCTGCCAGAACATAAAACAGTGCGATTACGAGAAGGAGTACGAGAACAGAATAACGTCCTTCATAATCTCTTCTTCTAACGACTTCTGTAAATATTCCTTTGATTCTCAGCTGCGCAAGACCGATGGATACGGGAAGTATACCGAAGCATACAAGATCTGCCAATGAATCTATCTGTATTCCAAAGTTCTTTTCAAACTCTGTTCTGTCTTTCTTTGTTCTTGCTACTCTTCCGTCAAATGTATCCAGTATACCCGATACCATCAAAAAGAATATTCCTATCTCGGGGTGACCAACACCTGTGACAGAAATAATGATACCTAAAACACCGGATATAAGCGATAGATAAGTAAGAATAACGGTATAATCATATACTCCTATCATTTCCTGTTCCTCCCGATCATATATCCAATCAAAGTAATAATGCCGCTTATAGTAACACATATATAAAATGTTATTCCACGGCTGATAAGTTCAACACTGTAAGCCATCTGTTCACCCATGACTCTGTTAAATCCATCGATCATGAGATAATCAGATATACCCATTCCTCCCGGAATAGGAATAAAATTATATCCTATGGTTATGAGGCACTGTTTAGAGAAAACTGTTGCCATCTTTCCGGTCTCTCCACCGAGAGAACGATATATGAACATAGGAACCAATAACTGAGAACCTCTCTGAAGGAAGTTCCAGATAAATGCACTGAAAAGGATTCTCTTTTTTCCGGATATCATTTCAGAGCAAGCCTTGTAATCACCTGCTGTCTTCTCTATATGAGCCAGCTTCTTATCCTTTTCTTTAATCATGCCTTTATTATATAAGAACACGACTATTTTTGAAAGAGGAGAGAATATTATTTCTTCCTTTTTCAGTAAAACAAAGAATATCATAGAAAGAATCGAAAGAGCTATAAATCCGACAAAGATCAATATCTTCGATATTCTTCCGAATTCCATAAATGCTCCCGGGCATATGAATATAGCTATAACTCCAAGTACAACTATAGATACGGTATACATCATAAGGTTGAGTACAAGCGTTGCTGTCGTCATACCACCGGGTATTCCGTCCCTCATCATGAAGTACGCACTGGCAGGCTGTCCACCTGTTGCTGACGGAGTTATGGCTGAAAAGTAAACGTCCGATGTACTGTAAACCAAACCTTTGAACATTCCCTTCTCAAATCCTGCGTATTTAAGTATGGAACGTATAGCCACGCCCTCGAACCAGACATACAATGCGGCTGCCACAGCACCGACGATAAAAAACAATTTATCAGACGAAGCTATGATATTCATCAGCTTGCTCAGTGACATATCCTTATTCTGCTGAAGCATTATCCTGATAGTCAGTAACGCAAGCAGAAATGAAAGAATAGCCCACACGATATTCTTATTGACTACTTTTGTTTCGCCATGCCATCTGTTACGAACAGCGAAATATATAACAGTTCCTATCAGTACACCTGTAGCGTTCATGATAAGATCATCTATGTCCGAACATCTTTGGTAGAATACAAGCTGTGTAATCTCTATAAAAAGAGAGAATCCGCCACCTGCAAGAACCGCTTTCCAGCCCTTGTCCAGTTTCTTGAAACAGAACGGCCAGCACACACCTACAGGTATGAACATAGCTATATTACCGATAATATTTATCAACCAGCCATCATATATATCAAACATATGAACTATCGGCGTAAAATTCACCCAGAATGGGAATATCCTGTTCGTGTCCAGAATCAGTGTATCTATATGCCCGTCCTTAAGCTCCATCGGAAAGTAAACAATTCTTACGATCACTACTATGCATATATATACAGATAAAAGCCTGACTTCTCTTCGAATATCAAGCTTTCGATTCTTTACCCAGAAAAAAACACGAAGCAGTATCCAGATAACTGTAATAGCCGCAAATGTATCCGGATACGATATTTCAAAAATACTGTTATTCATTTATAAATCCCTTGATACTTTCATGTATCAATCCTTTCACATCATATAAAGCTTGATTATATCATGAAAATATATCAAAAAGAAATACTTTTATTAAGCTATGTGAAAAGGGATAATCCAATGGCTTCTGTACCTCCGGATTATCCCTTAAAACTCTCTCCCACATTTCGGGCGGACGATATTATTCTGATTTTATTCTTCTATTATTCTTCTTTGTTCTTCTCTATCTCTCTCTGAGCTACATCATCAGGTGCCTGCTCGTATCTTGCAAATTCATAAGAGAATATTCCGCTTCCTCTTGTTGCCGAATAGAGTCTTGTATCATACTCAAACAACTCGATATAAGGAATATCGGCAAGTATCTCCTGATATCCGTCATCTATAGGATTCATTCCGAGAACACGTGCACGTCTCTTGTTAAGGTCGCCCATGATATCACCTGTAAATTCATTTGGCACAACAACCTTAAGTGATGCAATAGGCTCGAGAAGTACCGGACTTGCCTCCATGAATCCCTTCTTAAATGCCTGCTCGGTTGCAACCTTGAATGCAAGCTCCGAAGAGTCTACCGAATGATAGCTTCCATCATACAGTGTAACCTTAACGCCGGTAACCGGATACTTGGCAAGAGGACCGCTCTTAACAGATTCTGCGATACCCTTTTCAACAGCAGGGAAGTAATTCTTCGGAACTGCTCCACCTACGACTGTCTGTTCAAACTCATACTGAGTTTCCATATCTCCGGAAGGCTCAAGTATGATCTTTACATGACCGTACTGACCGTGTCCACCGGACTGTTTCTTATACTTATACTCCGTATCGACTTTCTTTCTGATCGTCTCCTTGAAGCTTGTACGAGGACGCATAAGCTCGATATCAACTTTATATTTTTCAGCAAGAACGTTCTGGACTACTTCGAGGTGCTGAGCACTTATTCCATACAGAAGTGTCTGACCGTTGTCACTGTCATTTACATACTTAAGGGTAAGGTCTTCCATGCAAAGCTTAGCGAGTGCTTGTGATATCTTATCCTCATCGCCTTTATTCTTCGCAATATAACGTCTGAAAACGTAAGGCTTTGATATAGCAGTTCTGAGGTAAGTGATTGGATTCTTTCTTGTGGAAAGTGAATCCGTAGTCTGGCTTTCCGAAAGCTTAGCCAGCGCACCGATATCACCGGCATGAAGTTCCTTAACTTCTTCAACTTTATTACCACGTATGGTGTAGAGCTTACCAAGTCTCTCATCCGAATCACGGTGATAATTGAACAAAACATCTTCCGGCTTAAGAACTCCGGAATTAACCTTGATCAGCGAATACTTTCCGATATAAGGATCCGCAATGGTTTTAAATATATAAGCAGACTTTGGTTTTGAGAAATCATAATCCGCTTCAAATACTTCATTGGTTGTAGTATCTATTCCCGCACATTTACATCTGTCGGGACTAGGGAAATATTTTATAATATCTGCCATAAGAGTATACATTCCTCTGGCCAGGCTGTTTGAACCCATGAGAACCGGAACCACGTCACCTGCACATACACCTACACGAAGTGCCTGACGGATTTCATCTTCCGAGAACTCGTCTCCCTCGAAGAATCTATCCATGAATTCCTCACTTGTTTCAGCAACTGCCTCTAAAAGTGCATCTCTGCAGATTGTGAGGTTTTCCTGTGAATAATCGGGAACATCAAACTTGTCAACCG
>JAFZXD010000238.1 GCA_017616955.1 Eubacterium sp.
GTATCAGGGTACTGTAGAGGATCTTGCAGCTGCCAATCCGGGCAAAGACCTGGAAGCCATATTTATAGAAATGATCGGTGGCATAGCTGAAGAGAAGATTTCTGATTGAGGTTTGATATATGAATATAAAAGGTATTAGTTCGCTTACTGCTATACTTTCCAAGAACTCGGAAATGCAGCTTCCCGAGAAGACCGGATATAAGGTTCTGGCTCTTCTGGCTGTGTCATGTATCATGATCCCATGTACCGTCATAGTAGGATTTATCAGTTATGTTATGACGGAGGCCCTGCTTGAGGCGGGTAGTCCGGGTGGAGGAATGCTCTTTGAAATGCAGATACTTTCTGCGTTTTCTATGATATTCGGAATTCTGGTCATATTCAGTGTGCTATTCTTTTCATCGGACAGAGAACATTTCGTAACTCTGCCTATCCCTGCACACCATCTTATGATGTCTAAATTCTTTTTCGCATACTTTGCGGAAAGCGTTATGGAATTTCTGATCCTTATAGCGGTCTTCGTTGGATATTTCCTGGCAATTGCGAGAAATATCAGCGTTGCGACTGCTCTTAATCCTATATCTATCATAGCGTCGATTCTGGGAGTGGCACTTATTCCGCTTGTCCCTATGATTTATTGTGCGGTATTCAGCCTGATGCTGATGGCTGTATTAAAGGGTGTGAAAGACACCAAGATATTCTATCGTATGTCTACGATATTCCTTCTTATCTTTGCGGGGATCTTCGTATACTCGCTTAGAGGTATAGGTGAGATAAATATGGAGAACTATGTGGAGTCTCTGGGAAGCGGACAGAATCTACTGCTCAGAACGTTGAACGCTGTGTTCTTCCCCGTACCTTGGCTTTCGGAGGCAATAAGCGGCGGAAGTATTCTGTATCTTCTGCTTTATATAGTTGGAAATGCAGCACTTCTGTGTGTTTTGTATTTCCTTGGCAAAGCACTCTATCAGACAGGACTTTATACTGCTGCAAGTCTTGGTTCATCCAAGAAAGCAGAGGTCAGATCTAAGGATATAATAGATGAGTCACAGTTCAGAGCCAGCTTTATGAAAGAACTGAGAGTTATTCTCAGAACTAAAGCTTTTTCCGGAAACTGTGCATATATAAATATTTTATGGCCGGCAGGAGCCTGGGCGCTCTTTCATTTTACAAAGGACAAAGCAGGTATGATGGCATTTATGGAAATGTACCGAGACGGAAGAGATAGAGCCGATATGATCATGATCATCATAGTGATAGGAGTGGCTTTTATCGCAACAGCTCTGAATTCGCTTGCTTCGACTGCATTCACAAGAGAAGGTCAGCATCTGAGCCTTATAAAGTTTATTCCTGTGCCTTATGAAACGCAGATGTATGCGAAGGCATTTCTCAGCTTTATCTTTACGTATCCGCCTATACTTCTTACGGATGTGATCATATGCATATATATGAAGACTCCGTTTTATATCGGTATATTTTACGCTATAGTCATGCTGCTTGCTCATATACTTTCAATCATCATTGGAATGATGATGGACAGTTCATCGCCTTATGTTGAGTGGGATGATGAGTACAGTGCGCTTAGAGGAAATCTGAATACATTTTTTAACATGGCGGTAATGATGCTTCTTTCTGTAATTGTTACAGGACTGGGACTTCTGCTCTATGAGCTGTTGAAGCTCCCGATTGTGGTATATTACATGGTCATCCTTGTCAGTCTGACGCTTGCTACAGTACGTATGTTTGTGGTCGGAAAGAGACAGATACTGTTAAACATGGAAAAAATGTAGGTGCATTTTCTTGCACTTGTAACAATTTTGTAATATTTTTGTTTACAAATTAAGATTTTATGTTATAATGATTAAGTTATTGAGTATTACGTAAACTTTTTATATTCAAAACTCGTAATTAATACTTGATTATTAGTGATTGTTTTGACGATTGCATGGCTTGAAGAAACTACGATTAAAACTATTAATAATCCAAGGAAGATTATCATATTATGGAACAGTATGTCATAAGAGGAGGAAATCCTCTTGAGGGTGAGGTTGTTATAGCAGGAGCAAAGAATGCAGCGTTGGGAATACTGGCGGCTGCTGTAATGACTGACGAGAAAGTAACTATCGAGAATGTGCCATATGTTTCTGATACGAGAACCTTACTTAAGGCTATCGAGAACATAGGTGCTACTGTAGAATATAAAGACAGACACACGGTTGTTATATGCGGTAAAGGAATTCGCGAAGGACAGCCTGTAGATGATGAGTATATCAGAAGAATCAGAGCATCCTATTATCTTATAGGAGCGCTTCTTGGAAAACATAAGTATGCTAACGTTGCACTTCCGGGTGGTTGTGATATAGGTTCAAGACCTATCGATCTTCACATCAAGGGATTTGAAAAACTCGGTGCAAAGACCGAGATAGTTCCGGGTGGAAGCATTGTAGCAGAAGCTAAAGAACTTCATGGTGCACACATTTATCTTGATACGGTATCTGTTGGTGCTACCATCAATATAATGCTTGCAGCAACTCTTAGTCCGGGAAAGACTACTATAGAGAATGCAGCTAAGGAACCGCACATAGTTGATGTTGCTAACTTCCTTAACACAATGGGTGCTAACATTAAAGGCGCCGG
Organism: Eubacterium sp.; assembly: GCA_017616955.1. Lineage (GTDB taxonomy): Bacteria > Bacillota > Clostridia > Lachnospirales > Lachnospiraceae > Eubacterium_Q. The sequence continues at coordinate 2,635 of JAFZXD010000238.1, forward strand.
TACTGATGTCATTCGTGTACGTGGTGTTGATAAGTTGCACGGTGCAGAGTATTCGATCATTCCTGATCAGATCGAGGCGGGTACATTCATGGCTATGACAGTTGCTACTCGCGGTAACGTTCTTATCAGAAATGTCATCCCTAAGCATTTGGAAGCTATATCTTCAAAGCTTGTTGAGATGGGTGCTCATGTTATAGAGTATGATGATTCTGTCAGAGTTATGGCTGACGGTAATCTTAAGTCTACACAGATAAAGACACTTCCATATCCTGGATTCCCAACAGATATGCAGGCACAGATGGCTGCTATCCTGGGACTTGCAGATGGAACAAGTATAGTTACAGAGAGTATCTTTGAGAATCGTTTCAGATACGTTGCTGAACTTGCCCGTATGGGAGCTAAGATAAGAGTAGAAGGTAACTCTGCTATCATTTCCGGAGTTAAGAAGTACTCAGGAGCCAGACTTGTTGCATCAGACCTTAGAGCAGGAGCTGCACTTGTTATAGCTGCACTTTCAGCAAATGGAGTAAGTACCATCGAAGACATTCAGTATGTCAAGAGAGGTTATGAGGACTTTGATGAAAAGGTTAGATCACTTGGCGGAATCATGGAGATAGCTAAGGACGAGAGCGAAGTTCAGAAGTTCAAATTAAAGAAAATTGTTTAACGAATATATGTGGCAATCGAGATGAAAATCTCGGTTGTCACTATTTTTTTTACCAGCTATTTTTTTGGCTATTTTTTTGGAGAAACAACTTGTACATACATATATACAAGTTGTATATTAGAAGTGTTGTTAATAGCGATTCATGACATTGAAAATATATAGGCAGGAGGTCTTATCATGAAGCTTTATATTAATCCACATGAAAAACTCGCGTACATCAATCCGGAGATTCAGGGACATTTTTCAGAACATCTGGGAAGATGTATCTATGAAGGAATCTATGTGGGCGAGAACAGTGACATTCCGAACGTAAACGGAATGAGAAAAGATGTTGTCGAAGCACTTAAGAAGATTCAGATTCCTGTACTGAGATGGCCGGGAGGTTGCTTTGCGGATGAGTATCACTGGAAGGATGGAATAGGTCCTAAGGATACAAGAAAGAAGATGATCAATACTCATTGGGGCGGAGTAGTGGAAGATAACAGCTTCGGTACTCATGAGTTTATGGAACTCTGCAAACAGATTGGATGCAAAACCTACGTGAACGGAAATGTGGGTTCCGGTACAGTCCAGGAGATGAGCGAGTGGGTTGAATACATGACATTTGACGGTGTATCACCTATGGCGGATCTGAGAAAAGAAAACGGACATGAAGAACCATGGACAGTTGACTACTTTGGTGTAGGAAATGAAAACTGGGGCTGTGGCGGAAACATGACTCCGGAATACTATGGAAATCTCTACAGAAGATATCAGACATATGTAAGAGATTATAACAAGGACAAGAAGATATTCAAAATCTGCTGTGGACCAAATGCAGATGACTATGAGTGGGTTGATGCGGTTATGAAGACATGCTTCAGAGCTCCTGCTCCGGAACAGTTCCATGGTTTTATGGATGGAATGTCACTTCATTACTATACTGTTCCTCATGACTGGGATGTCAAGGGAAGTGCAACAGACTTTACTGATAAAGAGTGGTATCTTACACTTCGTAAGACTTTAAAGATGAAGGAGATCATTGAGACTCAGGCAGCTATCATGGACAAGTATGATAAGAAACGCCAGGTCGGAATCATGGTTGATGAGTGGGGTACATGGTATGACTGTGAGCCGGGTACAAATCCGGGATTCCTGTATCAGCAGAATACTATAAGGGATGCTGTTGTTGCAGCGATTAACCTTAACATCTTCAACAAGCATGCCGACAGAGTAGTGATGGCAAATATCGCTCAGATGGTAAATGTTCTTCAGGCGGTTATCCTTACCGATGGCGAGAATATGATCCTTACGCCTACATATCATGTATTTGATATGTACAAATATCATCAGGGTGCTGAGCTTGTAAACAGTTACGTTGAGAACGAAACTATCGGTCTTGAGGATGAAAATATGGTACCTGCTCTCAGTGAGTCAGTATCTATCGGAAAAGACGGACGTTTACATATCACTATAGCGAATCTTTCTATTGATAAGTCATACGATATCGACGGTGTTGTCACAGATAGCGATATAAAGGGAGTTACAGGTGAGATCGTAACAGGTGAGATACATGCTCATAATACATTTGAAGCTCCTGAAACTGTAGTAAAGAAAAACTTTGATGAGTGTCAGATAGTTGATAACAAGCTTAAGTTTACTGTGCCGGCAGCAAGTGTAATTCATCTGTCTGTAGAGGTATAAATGCATGGGAGAAACTGCAGCTGAAGGAAGAAAAATCTGCAGAAAATGTCTTCTTAAGGACTATGATGAGAAGGCATATAAGGAAACTATCGAGCAATATATCCAGAGGATGGGACCTGATATGCGTGCGGATGAAGCCTGTTATATGAAGAGACTTGATATATGCAAGGAATGTGACAGGCTGCTTCAAGGCACGTGTCAGGCCTGTGGCTGCTATGTGGAACTCAGAGCGGCTGCAAAAACCGGAAGATGTCCCAAAAAGAAATGGTAGGACAGGTGAATAAAATGAGAAATAAAGATAATGGACTATTAAAATATCATCAGATAGAAGACGATATGAAAGAGCTCATTTTTTCCGAGGATATTCAGCCGGGAGATAAGCTTCCCTCCGAGAATAAACTGGCCGAAAAGTATCAGGTGAGTCGACAGACTGTGCGTAAAGCACTTCAGAACCTGCAGGCCGAGGGATATATATATTCTGTTCACGGAAGCGGTACTTTCTGTTCGGAACTGGTAAGACATAAGAAGAATTCGAAGAACATAGCTGTTGTTATGACGTATCTGTCGGATTACATTTTCCCTAAGATAATCAAAGGGATAGATTCTGTGCTTACTCAGGAAGGATACAGTATCATTCTCAAGAACACGAACAATTCCAGATCGAGAGAGTCGGATTGTCTTGAAGATCTTCTGATGAAGGATGTGGACGGAATAATCATAGAACCGAGCAAGAGTCATATATTTTGTAAACACATAAATCTATATAAGAAGCTGGAAGAATACGGAGTACCGTATATATTCATTCAGGGAAGTTATTCGCAGATGGATGACAAGCCACAGGTGTTGCTTGATGATGAGATGGGCGGATACCTTCTGACGGAGTATCTTATAGAGAACGGTCATAAGAATATCGTTGGGGTTTTCAAAAGTGATGACAGCCAGGGACAGAATCGTCACAAGGGTTATGCGAAAGCTCTTAAGGAAGCGGGAATCCCGTATGATCCGGAAAAGGTGATATGGTTCTATACGGAGGATAGAAGGATACATCCCTACACAGGTATCCTGGAAATGGTCAGAAAAGACAAAACCATAGATGCGGTTGTCTGCTACAATGACCAGATAGCAATGAACATTATTAAAGCTCTGACTGATGAGGGAATACGTGTTCCGGAAGACATATCCGTTACGGGATACGACAATTCTCAAACTGCATCGGAAACGGGACTGAGATTGACTACTATAGTACATCCCCAGGAACAGCTTGGAGAGATGGCAGCGTCTATGCTTCTCAAAATGATAAGAGGAGAACAGGTAGACAAGAAAGTGGTTATCAGTCCGGAGCTTATAGAAGGAAATACATGTAAGAAAAGATAACAGGAGGTTATGCAATGTCAGAAAAAAGTATTATTGAACAGGGATTAACAAGTATCGGTATCGAATTCGGATCAACCAGAATTAAAACCGTTATGGTTGATATGAACGGAAAGCCATTGGCTCAGGGAAGTCATACATGGGAGAATCAGTATGAAAACGGTATCTGGACATACAGTCTTGATATGATCTGGGATGGTCTTGCAGACAGTTATGCTGATCTTGTAAAGAATGTAGAAAATGAATATGGAGCATCTGTCACTAAAGTACAGTCTATCGGTTTTAGTGCTATGATGCATGGATATATGGCATTTAATGCTGCGGGAGATCTTCTTGTTCCTTTCAGAACATGGAGAAATACTATAACAGAGGAAGCTGCTTCAAAGCTTACTAAGGAATTCGGTTTTAATATACCTCAGAGATGGAGCATAGCTCATCTCTATCAGGCTATCCTTAATGGTGAAGATCATGTAGGTGATATCACATTCTTTACAACTCTTGCAGGTTATATTCACTGGCAGCTGACAGGTGAGAAGGTTCTCGGAATCGGCGATGCATCGGGAATGTTCCCTATCGACAGTACAACAAGAGATTACAATAAGGACTATCTTGCCAAGTTTGATAAACTTATCGAAGGAAAAGGCTTCGGATGGAAGCTTGAAGATATACTTCCGAAGGTTCTTGTTGCCGGAGATGCTGCAGGAAAGCTTACAGCTGAAGGTGTAAAGAAACTTGATAGAAGCGGAAAGCTTGAAGTCGGTGTTCTTGTGTGCCCTCCTGAGGGAGATGCCGGAACAGGAATGGTTGCAACAAACAGTGTTGCTATCAGAACCGGAAATGTATCTGCAGGAACCTCAATCTTTGCTATGGTAGTAATGGAAAAAGCTCTCAAAGAGGTTCATGAGGAGATCGACGTTGTAACTACTCCTGTTGGAGATGACGTGGCTATGGTACATTGCAACAACTGTACTTCAGATATAAATGCCTGGGCTAAGCTCTTTAAAGAGTATTCAGAGGCTATGGGATTCGAAGTTGATATGGATAAGCTCTATACAACGATGTTTACATCAGCTATGAAGGGGGCTCCTGATTGCGGAGGTCTTATGGGATTCAACTATTTCTCTGGAGAGCCTGTAACAGGATTCGAAGAAGGAAGACCTGTATTTGTCAGAAAGCCGGATGCTGACTTTAGTTTTGCAAACTTTATGAGACTTAATCTTTATTCTGCAGTAAGTACACTTAAGTACGGTCTTGATATTCTCTTTAATGAAGAGAATGTAGCTGTAGATAAACTATACGGACACGGCGGTTATTTCAAGACCAAGGATGCCGGACAGAGAATCATGTCTGCAGCTATCGGAGAGCCTGTAACAGTTATGGCAACAGCAGGTGAAGGTGGAGCGTGGGGTATCGCCCTGCTTGCACTTTACGCAGCTAATAAGACGAAACCGCTTGCTGAGTTCCTTCAGGAAGATATCTTCGGAGGAGAAGAAGGCGAGTCAGTTATGGCTGATAAGGCAGAGATAGATGGAATGAATGCATTTATGGATTCATTTAAGAAGGCTTTGATCATAGAGAGAGCAGCTATAGAAGCATTTTAGTATAGAGGAGATAGACATGTTAGAGGAATTAAAAGAGAAAGTATATCTTGCAAATATGGAACTCCCTAAGAGAGGTCTTGTTACCTATACATGGGGAAATGTAAGTGAGATCGACCGTGCTACAGGATATTTTGTTATCAAACCAAGTGGAGTGGATTATGAAACAATGACACCTGATGATATGGTTGTAATGGATCTTGACGGTAATAGAGTAGAAGGAAGATATAAACCTTCATCAGATACTCCTACTCATCTTGAGCTTTATAAGAGATATGCCGACATAGGAGGTGTGGTTCATACACATTCGCCTGAGGCGACATCATGGGCTCAGGCGGGTAGAAGCATTCCGCTTTACGGAACAACTCATGCAGATTATTTCTACGGAGAAATCCCTTGTGCAAGGGGTCTTACTCAGGAAGAGATAGATGAAGCATATGAGAAGAATACGGGACTTGTCATCATAGAGACATTTGACACTCGCGACCTCAATCCTATCTATACTCCTGCAGTTCTGTGTGTAAATCACGGACCTTTCACGTGGGGCAAAGATGCAGCTGAGGCAGTTCATAATGCAGTTGTTCTTGAGGAAGTTGCCAAGATGGCAACAAAGACAGAACTTATTAATCCAAAGGTACAGCCTGCACCGGATAGGATCAGAGATAAGCACTTCTTCCGTAAGCATGGAGAGAATGCATATTACGGACAGAATTAATTGGGGTGATATTATAAATGATGAGGAGACAGAATGGAAACGTTTTGTCTCCTTTTGTATTGGATAAATTTGAATCGTGTATTACGAGTTACCTGCTACGCAGGTTGAAAAAGATGAGTCTCAAAAACTATACTGCAAGCAGTAGTTTTGAGACCCATCTTTTTCATCTGTGAATAGTAACTATGAAAACATGTCCGTACAAACAGGAGGTGGTGTGTTTGCTTTGGCAACGTGGCCAACTGCAGCAGCTGCCTGTTCCGGTGTGAAGACTTTTCCTTTGGTGAAGTTTTTGGATTCGTTCATTGTACGGAACTCTGAAGGAGCATAGCCTGTTGCCTGATGGAATGCGCGGGCAAAAGCAGAACTGCTTGAAAAACCTGCCGTCAGGGCTATCTCTGTGACTGACAGGGTATGGTTAACCAGAAGCTCCTGAGCGAAAGATATACGTTTCTGGATTAGATATTGATAGAAGGTCATATCTGTAAACTGTTTAAAGAGTCGCTCGAAATAATACTTACTGAGTCCGACATGTTCGGCAACCTGATTTAAGGTAATCTGTTCTGTAAAATGCTCTGAAATAAAACCGCAGGCATTCAGCAATGGCAAAATGTCCTCTGTTGGTTTTTCCAGAGTATCGTCTTTTTTATTTTCCTGAAAATTCCTGGTAGGAGAATTCATGCCTACCAGCGCAGTAAATTCAAGAATTTTTGCACATATCATCGTTTCCGCATAGAGTGGAAGATCGTCTGTTGCATGTATATTGGATTCTCCGGACTTGTCGGATGATGACAGGGATGTGGAAAAGTATAAGTCTTTGATTTCCAATGCCAGTTTCCACAGATCATCATAGACTTCAGATGGGAATGTATCCTTACTTATATGTACTGCCGGATTTAAAAGCAAAAAAGCTGTGTCCAGTTCATAGATATGAAGTGGACGCAGAAGATCAGCCTGAATATATATACGACTTCCTGGCGACTCCGGAAAGATCTCATGAACAACGGAAGGACAGATCATCAGGATATCACCGGTCTGAAGAGGAAAATCAATTCCGCCACAGCATACACGGTAAGTGCCCTCTGTAATGGCTATAACCTCTACATCGGTATGCCAATGAGGTGGATAGTATAAAGGTTCTTTATTTATATAGACACGAACGTGCCTGTTACCCCTGCGGTGGATAATCTCTTGAGGGTTCGGATTATCTTTCATAACTTGACTCCGTTTTTGTTAAATGTGAGTAAAAATTTTAGCTTTATGATGTATATTATTATACAAAATTTGGTCAAAAACAATAGTTTTTTGATTGAAATAGCAAGAATTGTTAAACAAAAAAGCAATAATTGGATAGTGGATATACAAAAATATATGTTAAAATGTACAAGAATTGTAACAAAAAGACACCCGAAAACCAATATTTTATACAAAATGCCGGGCGGCAAATGATCCGGGCCGGTAAAAATGTAGAGGAGGATGGGAAATGAAGATGAGAAAGTTTATGGCACTCGCATTAAGTCTTGCTATGACAACGTCTTTAGTAGCATGTGGTGGTGGCAGCAGCAATACTGGGGGCGAAACGACAACTGCTGCAGCGACTGAAGCAAAGGTTGAAACGACCGAAGCCAGCAACTCCGATGCTGGAGAATCTGGCGGGGCAAAGCAGACAGATGGAAAGAATGTTCCTGAGCTTACAAAAGATGATATGACTATATTGCTTTGGGACATTGCAACAGAGGAACCTAATAAGAGCACACAGGAAGCAGCTGTTCAGCGTTTTATGAAGGATTATCCAAATATCCATGTTGAACAGGTTCATCAGCAGAACGATAACTACAAAC
>JAFZXD010000239.1 GCA_017616955.1 Eubacterium sp.
GCGTTTTTGCGTCTCTGCTGTATGATACATACAGATAATCGATATTGATATTACATTTATCCAATGTATCGAGAAGTGTTGTAAGACTTCCAACATCATCCGGTATCTCAACACCGATAACTTTATCAAGCTTACACATATATCCCTTTGAAGTAAGAAGTTTCTGTGCCTGCTCAGGATTGGTAACAAGCATTCTTACGATTCCGTACTCGGCACTGTCATTTGTTACAACGTTGTAGATATCGATTCCCGCGTCGGAAACGATTTTTGAAACCTTAAACATTGAACCTTTGATATTCTCTGTAAAAATAGATAATTGATTGATCATAATTTTGATTCCTCCATGAAATAATAAAATAATGGAAAACGTTTCTAAATAAAGCAAAAAATCCCAGCAGTCTAATCTCTTAAACTGCTGGGACAGGATTTCTATAATATACCTGCGGTGCCACCCGGCTTGGTGTATGGATACACCCACTTAGCACTTTCTTCTACGTTTATACACGCTTCCTCAAAAGTTGAATTTTGATAACGGAGATTCCTGCTCCGTCTCCCATACTCAGTACTTACGTACGTTTTCAGGTCGCCCTCTGAAGTCCATTCAGTAAAACACTTAACATCCGCTAATCTCACCAACTTAGCGATTCTCTGTAGAAAAGGAGGCTTTACCTACTTACTCTTCATCCTTGGTTTATATAAATATTCATTTGTAAAAACACAAGTGAATATTATCACTCGGGAAGCCCATTTGTCAACTACTTTTGAAAAGTAACGAAGTAAACTAAATTGCGTTAAATGCGCCTTCAAGATCCTCAATGATATCATTGATATTCTCTGTTCCGATTGAAAGACGGATTGTGCTCTGGAAGATACCGATCTCGTTCAGTTCTTCTTCTGTAAGCTGTGAATGTGTTGTTGTTGCCGGATGAATTACAAGACTCTTAACATCAGCAACGTTAGCAAGCAGTGAGAATATCTTAAGATTATCTATAAACTTCCAAGCCTCTTCTTGGCCACCCTTGATATCAAATGTAAAGATTGATCCACCACCGTTAGGGAAGTACTTCTTATAAAGGTCATGCTGTGGATGATTCTCAAGTGATGGATGATTAACCTTAGCAACCTTTGGATGATTCTTAAGGAACTCTATTACCTTAAGTGTATTCTCCACATGTCTGTCCAGTCTCAGTGAAAGTGTCTCAACACCCTGAAGAAGAAGGAATGCGTTAAATGGAGATATAGCTGCTCCGGTATCTCTAAGTAAGATTGTACGTACATATGCTGCAAATGCTGCAGAACCAAGAGCATCATAGAATGATATTCCGTGGTAGCTTGGATTTGGATCTGTAATCTGTGGGAATTTGTGTCCCTGCTTCCAGTCAAACTTACCACCCTCTACGATGATACCACCAAGTGTTGTTCCGTGACCACCAATGAACTTTGTAGCAGAATGTACTACGATATCAGCTCCGTGCTCCAGTGGTCTGATCAAGTATGGTGTACCAAATGTATTATCGATAACAAGTGGAATTCCGGCACTGTGTGCTATCTCTGCGATAGCTTCAATATCAGGAATATCACTGTGTGGATTTCCAAGAGTTTCAAGGTAGATAGCCTTTGTATTTTCCTTGATTGCTTCCTTAACTGAATCAAGATCGTGAACATTTACAAATGTTGTCTCTATTCCATACTGAGGAAGTGTATTGTTAAATAAGTTGAAGCTTCCTCCGTAGATTGTTTCCTGAGCTACGATGTGACCACCATTTGCTGCAAGTGCCTGAATTGTATAAGAAATTGCTGCTGCTCCAGATGCAACTGCAAGTGCTGCTGTACCACCTTCAAGAGCTGCGATTCTTTCTTCAAGAACGCCCTGTGTTGAATTTGTAATTCTTCCGTAAACATTTCCTGCATCTGAAAGATTAAATCTTGCTGCTGCGTGCTCACTGTTCTTAAATACATAAGATGTTGTCTGATAAATAGGTACTGCTCTTGCATCTGTTGCAGGATCCGGCTGCTCCTGACCTACGTGTAACTGAAGTGTTTCAAATCTATAATTTCCCATAACTTTATTCTCCTTTTTGCTCTCTAATATTTTCCCTATTTGTTATTCAAAAAGCTTTTCTTTAACTCATTTCTGAGGACAGTCAAATAGTATCATTATTCACCTACTTGGTCAATGGGTTTATTCCTATTGAATGTTATAGGCTATACCTATAACCGATATTTGTATACCTGTCATGTCTTATAATGTATACCTACTAAACCAATGGTATAATAGGATAAGATTTTTAATAATATTAAAGGAGTCAATTATTATGATTTCAACACGTGGTCGTTATGCTATAAGGGTCATGATCGATCTTGCAGAACAAAACACGGATAAGTTTGTTCCGTTAAAAGATATAGCTGAGAGACAGGGTATATCCAAGAAATATCTGGAGATAATCCTGAAGGATATGGTTGCAGCGAATCTTGTCGACAGTGCCAGTGGAAAAGGCGGAGGTTATAAACTGATACGCCCGGCATCCGAATACACAATAGGCGAGATCGTGGAGACTATGGAAGGCCCACTCTCTCCGGTTGCCTGTCTTGCAGATTCCAAATACAAATGCGACAGAAAGAAGATATGTAAAACTCTGCCGATGTGGATCGAGTATGCAGAACTGACTCACAATTTCTTCTACTCGAAGAAACTGTCGGATATTATAGAATCAAAGTAACTTCTGAACATTTAAAAATATAAATCTTATAAATATAAAACTAAACGGGCTGCTACACATTATATTTTGTGTAACAGCCCGTTTTATAGGAATGCAACAATTAGTTGGATTAGTTTACACTGAACAGAAGCTGACCATAGCTTGGGAATGGCCAATCTTTCTGTGATGTAAGCATCTCAGCTTCATCAACATATGATCTGAGTGTATCCATCTTAGGAAGCATCTCATCTCTTACAAATGCTGATGACTTAAATACATCTTCAAGTCCCTTGAATGTCTTAAGTGCTTCTTCAAGATCTACTACTGAATCAAGGATCTTATCTGTAAGTTCTGAAAGTCTCTCCATAGTTGAAACTTCATAATTACACTTAACCTTATCACTAACCTGTCTCATAAGAGATGTTGTCTCTGCAAGTCTGAAGAGATATCTCTCGATAGCAGGAAGGTAATTCTTACGAACCATATCTACCATAGTAAGTCCTTCGATGTTAACCTGCTTTACATAGTTCTCAAGCATGATCTCACATCTTGACTCAAGCTCAGCCTCTGTAAATACCTTATGAGCCATAAGCATTTCTTTATTTTTAGCATCAAGAAGATGAGGCATAGCATCAGCTGTAGTCTTAAGATTTGAAAGACCTCTAACCTCTGTTGCTTCTTTAACCCACTCATCTCCGTATCCGTTACCATCGAAGAGAATTCTCTGATGATCTGTAATAACTCTCTTGATAAGTGCATGAAGGTCATCCTCGAAGTTAGATGACTTCTCAAGCTCATCTGCATACTGACGAAGACTTTCTGCTACAGCTGCATTTAACATGATATTGCAGCAAGCAATACTGTTTGAAGAACCAAGTGATCTGAACTCGAACTTGTTTCCTGTAAATGCAAATGGTGATGTTCTGTTTCTGTCTGTTGTATCTCTGCTGAATCTTGGAAGAGAATGAACTCCAAGCTTCATAACAACCTTCTCTGTTCCTTCGTATGGTGCATCATTTCTGATAGCATCAAGAATTGCTGTAAGCTCATCTCCAAGGAAGATAGAAATGATTGCAGGAGGTGCTTCGTTAGCTCCAAGTCTGTGGTCATTTCCGGCAGTAGCAACTGAAAGTCTGAGAAGATCCTGATAATCATCAACTGCCTGGATTACTGCGCAGAGGAAAAGCAGGAACTGTGCGTTCTCATAAGGTGTCTTTCCCGGTGACAGAAGGTTGATTCCTGTATCTGTTCCGATAGACCAGTTGTTGTGCTTACCTGATCCGTTTACACCTGCAAATGGCTTCTCATGGAGAAGACATTCCATACCATGTCTTGAAGCAACCTTCTTCATAATCTCCATAGTAAGCTGGTTTGCGTCTGTTGCTACATTTGTTGTTGAATATATAGGTGCAAGCTCATGCTGTGCAGGAGCAACCTCGTTATGCTCTGTCTTGGCAAGGATTCCAAGTTTCCAAAGCTCCTGATTGAGGTCTGACATATACTCCTGAACTCTTGGCTTGATAACTCCGAAATAGTGATCATCCATTTCCTGACCCTTTGGAGGCATAGCACCGAAAAGCGTTCTTCCTGTATACTTAAGGTCAGGTCTCTTGTTGAATACCTCTTTATCTACAAGGAAATATTCCTGCTCAGGTCCAACGCTTGTTCTTACATAATTTGCTTCTGTTCCGAACAGTTTGAGGATTCTCTTAGCCTGCTTGTTGATAGCCTGCATAGATCTGAGAAGCGGTGTCTTCTTATCAAGTGCTTCTCCGGAATATGAACAGAATGCTGTAGGAATGCAAAGTGTCTTGTCCTTGATAAATGCATATGATGTTGGATCCCATGCTGTATATCCACGAGCCTCGAATGTAGCTCTTAGTCCACCTGAAGGGAATGATGAAGCATCAGGCTCACCCTTGATAAGTTCTTTTCCGGAGAACTCCATCAGCACACCACCGTCCGGTGAAGGTGATATGAAGCTGTCGTGCTTCTCAGCTGTAACACCTGTAAGTGGCTGGAACCAATGTGTGAAATGTGTTGCTCCATTCTCTATAGCCCAGTTCTTCATCTCTTCAGCAACTGCATCAGCTACTTTCTCATCAAGTTTTTCATTCTCATCAATAGTCTTCTTCAGTGATGCGTATACATCATCTGA